>PNBM01000354.1:11029-13117 GCA_003135995.1 Ignavibacteriota bacterium
TACACTATTAGTATAGCATAGTCTTATTATTTTTAAAAATTTTAATGCACTAATATGAATTTTTTGCTAAAATAAAATAAAAAACACCTATGCAACTTGAGGAAGAGTTTAATCAAAAAGTTTGGAGCGTACTTCAAAAGATAAAAAGATATTGTACTTTGAATGATGCTAATTATCCTATCCATTATGAAATCTATTTGTTTCCAATAAAAAATAATTTTTTATCTTCACAAGAAGAATGTGATATCTTAAAGGACCTTTCGGAATCTAATGTAATAAAAATATATAGTAGACAAATAAAAAGTGACTTTAGAATAGTTGTTTATTTAGAGGTAATACAGCCAAATTTTTATGAGATTTATAGAAAATATAAATTATATCAACAAAATTATTTTGTTCATGAAGAGCAAAAGAATCAAGAAATAGAGAATTTTATTCCAGATAAACAAAATAATTATAATTTGATTTTTCCCAAATATTATTTAAGCCAGGAAATAAAGCGATTTGAAATACTTTTAAAACACTTTCTTAAAGCCGGAGTCCTTAGTTATAAAGACTACCGATATTTAGTAATAATTTTTAATATGTTAAGAAAGTTAATTTCAGAGTCAGTGGGTATGGATAAAAGAAATAAATTCAACAATAAAGAAAATTATAGCAAAAACAGATTACACCATAAGAATAAGAAAATCAGATATAGCGATTTCAAAAAACATATAACAACTATAAAAGAGAAAGAAAATCAAAAAACTCCAATAGAAAAGCAACCCTTGCCAATTACCGGAGAGATAGTTGTATCAGGACTGAATGAAGGCCTTAAAGCTCTTAGAACAAAAGTACCAGAAAAATCAGAACCAAAATTTCCTTACAAAATCCCAGCAGGAACTCATTGGAATAATGTCATAATAAAATTTTTAGATAATGAGAATGTAGAGATTCACGTTAAAAGACTTAAACATATTACTAATTATAAGGAAATGGGAATGATTGGCAAAGGCAAAGTTCCAGAACCCAGTGAACAATGGTTATTTATGAAAGTATTAGCTCAGCGTCTGGGAGAAATTACTATTCGGGACCCTGAAGCAAAAGATAAGTATAAAAAACAAAAACAAGCCTTTACTGAAACATTACGAAATTATTTTTCAATAGATTATGATCCTTTTTACCCTTATCATTCATGTTTAGAAAAAGGTGGTAATTCTTATAAAATAAAATTGCTCCTGATCCCTCCTTTTGAAAAAGATATAAGACCAAATATAATAGAAGAAGAAGCTGACCCACTAGGTATTCAGGAATTTTTAAGTGATACTTTTGGTCGATAAATAAGTACTAGCGAAATTCATTTTAAAATATCATAAATGAAATCCTCTTAATATCAGAGGAATTTTTTTATTTTAAGATAATGAAGTGAAATTCGCCATTAACTATTAGAAGCTTCAATTAACTAATCGATTAGATAAATTAATAAATCTAATTCTAATCATTATGATTATCAAAAAGAAAAATGAGGAGCTCGCTGAGAGCGATAAGTTTATTACTTATGATATTGGTATGGCGGCGGCTTTGTTTACACTTGGCTATGATTTATGGGACGTAGACAAGTTTAATCCAAAGAAAAGTAAATTTATTTTTCGCCGTGATGAACATATCGATAAAATGATTCAAGAATACTGGGACAATAAACTCATATTGCCTGCCCGGTCATTACTTGATAATCAAAAAATGCTAAAAAACCGATTATATTCGGTAATTATTTAACTATTCACAAATGCCTCCTGAAGCTATCTTTAGGGGGCATTTGATTAACTTTAATACTTAATGATAGGATGTGATATAGCCGTAAAGTTCACCATTTTACTTTATATCGGATCCTTGACAAATTAATGAAAAACTGGTTTATTCCGGAAAACTTAATAGATAAGCAATTTCTTACACCTAAAGAACTTAAAGATATTCTTGGTATTTCATTACCAACTATGTATCGTCTTATTGATTCAAGAAAAATACCTGTTTTTAAAATTGGAAATTCATTACGCTTTTTTCGAGATGATATAATTGCATATCTTGAGTCACACCGGATAGACCAGA
>PNBM01000138.1 GCA_003135995.1 Ignavibacteriota bacterium
TTAAAATAGATTTTGTAGCCGCAGGCTTCTCTCATTACTACGCTCCGGCGTAGTAACGAAGAAACATATTACGAATGACTCACTGTGACTTTGCTCTTATCGAACTTGTCATATTTTACCCAAATCTGTTTTCCTGGTTGATATTTTCCTTCCGATGCCGCCGCAACTATTCCATAGCACTTTGCTTCATAAGCCGGAAGGTTATCCGGCAAGACTTCCAATGTTACCGACTTTAATTTGTTTTGTCCGTTTACATAAACACCCATCCATTCGATGTTCTTTATAATCGCTTTGCATTCAGTTCCGGACTGCATGATTCTTTGATTTTCATTATCCATATTTACCAACCAGCTATCTATCTGTGGCTGGGTCATACCGTTAAAGATTGGAGACAACACAGAAGCTGTTTCCGGTGAGATTGATTGTTGATTGCCGTAGTTACTATAGTTATCAAATGAACCTCCCTGATTTCCTGCTGAACCCCCAATACTTTCAATAGCGATTTTAGATGTATTGTTAGGGTCATATCTGATTACACAACTTACGCCGGGCTGATAGTAAGCAGTTTCCAAACGTGAGATTACCATTTTTAATTCAGCTACTACCGTCTGTCCGCTAATCGTATTATATTGAATCTTCATTCCAATCTGAGGCTGGTTGTTTATTGTTACAGCCGTATCCCATAATTCGATTATTTTTCCGTTTGCCTGTGTACCGTTTTGCAGAAGTTCTTTTCTCTTCCGTCCCCGCAGGTAAAGACCTCCGAAAACAAATCCAAATATTAATATAAAAAATAAAGAGAATATGCTTCCGAATAAAGGCGCGGCTGCAATAGCTACTGCCATACCTAAAAGACCACCTAAAACTCCGATTGTTATTCCAATGTACATTATAATTCTTTGTGCATCTGGTTTCATAGTTATTTTATTTTATTTGAAAAATTTGATGATGAATTTAAATTTAATTTTTAATTATTGCAAGTACAATTAAAGAATATAAATTAAGATAATAATGATCAGTCAAATACAGGATAAACTCATTCCCAATCCCGGTTTAAGAACGCTTTAACATTTAACGCTTTAACATTTAACATTGAAAGAGCTATCCGCATACTTGTTTGAAAACTCTCAAAAAATTTAATCCGAGTATTTTTCTTATTTCATCTTCTTTATATCCTCTTTCAATAAGTTTTTTTGTTAATAGCGGATAACAGGTTGCATCATATAAATCAACCGGCGGGGTTATACCTCCGTCAAAGTCAGAACCAAGTCCGATGTAATCTACACCAACAAGATTTTTAATATGGTCTATATGGTCAATGATATTATCAATAGTTGTTCCGCCTTTAATCGGATGTTCGTTCATAAATTTTTCTCGCTCTTCATTGAATTTAATTAAATTACTTTTGTTCGTTTCATATATTTCGTCTAAGTCCTTTTTATAAACCTGGTAATAATTTTTTACTCTATTGGCTTTCGCATCCTGTTCTATAAATTCATCGAGAAAATTCATCCCTATTATTCCTCCGCTTTTTGCGATAGCTTTAATCTGGTCATCATTCAGATTCCTGAAATGCGGATTTAATGCGTAGCAATTGGAATGTGATGCGATAATCGGATTTTTTGAATTGTTTATGACGTCCCAGAAAGCATTTTCTCCCATGTGCGAAACGTCTATAAGCATTCCAAGTTCATCCATCCGTTTCACAACTTCGATACCATATTTCGTTAATCCGCCCGTTCCACTTTGACTTTCATCTCGTGCCGATGTCCCGATTTTATTTGAGTGATTCCACGTGAGACCTATATATCTTATACCTAAATCATAAAATGTATTAATTTCATCTATATCATTTTCAATCGGAGCTCCGTCTTCAATTCCCATCAATCCGCACAGCTTTCCTGATTTATTTATCCTGATTATATCATCATAAGAATTGGCGAGTTCAAATTGCTCCGGGTATTCTGTTTCGAAATTTTTAATCCTCGCAATTTGCTCTTTTGCGAATTTGTTCGCCCTTTTTATTTCATTTTGTACAATCCAGACCGCAAATATCTGAACGTCCACGCCGCCTTCGATTAATCGCGGCAATCCCGATTGTGTGAAGTTGTCTCTTTTTCCGAAATTTGCATTCCTGTAATAAACCTGGTAAACATAGTCATTGTGAAAATCAATCACCGTTGCATCAAAGTGTAATTTGTAAGCATCCTTTGTTAAATAAGTAAATTTAATTATTGTATCCATTTTATTCTTTGTTTGGGTTACCTGCTGTGAAGTATCTTTTGATTGTTTTGTAGGAGTTTCGTTTTTGCAAAAAGCGAAAATGAAATTAAATAAAATCAATATACCGAATAATGTTATAGAAGAATATTTCATTTTAAGATTTTTCAAATTAATGAAAGTATTTTATAAATAAATTAACATTCCGTAAAAAACATATAGCTCCCACGCTCCAGAGACTGTGTGAAAACGAGTAACCTAAATAAATATTTAGCTTTTTCTTTCCCAAACAGGGGTTTGGGAAAGAGGCAGTGGTTGTTTTCGCACAGTCTTTCTAACCTTCCAACCTTCAAACCTTCTAACTTGACAAACTTGATAAACTTGATAAACTTGACGAACTTGATAAACTTGATAAACTTGAAGAACTTGATAAACTTGATAAACTTGACGAACTTGATTAATATTCCAAATCATCCTGAAGCAGATCCGAATTATCCTTATCTATTATTGTTTTCGCTCTTTCATAATCTTCTTCTTTCACAAAAAATTTAATCGGCTGTTTCAGTGCCATCCTGCTTATTTCTGCATTGAAAGTATCCATAGTCATAGTAAGGTTACTGTTCCCTGTAACTTTATATTCAATCTCTTCATCATCAAGTTTTGCCTGTATCAGACTTGCTTCCATCGGGTCATAAGTTATTTTTAACTCTTTCAGATTCTCATTCATAAATATTAATTATTATTTTAAATCAAATTATTTATTCAAATTCAACAGAGGTGTCAGTTTTTGGTCGTAAGGCGTAATCACAATTGTATTATTCTTTGATGTCATCAGTTCTTTCAAAGCTTCGATATATTTCCACTGCAAATATTGAGGACTAATTGAACTGGAAATAATTTTCTGAGCTTCGGAAACACCCCTTGCTTCTACCTGTTTTCTTTCCGCTTCCTGTTTTTCTTTTTGTAAGACGTAAACCATTTGCTGCGCCCTTTGTTCTGCGGAAATTTTTTCGTCAATTGCTTCTTTCACCTTTTCCGGAAGTTCAATATTTCTTAATAAAACTTTTTCCAGAATTATACCGCGTCCTTGAAATGAGGTTTCAAGGTTTTTCGAAATTTCTTTTATGAAATCATCGCGCTTTGAAGAGTAAATATCCGTAGCTGTATATTGAACCGAAACATCTCTCAATGAAGTTCTCGTAGCAGGTCTCACAATTTTTTCTATATAGTCTGCTCCAATGGTTCGTAAAATTTGAGGAGCTTCCGATTCGCTTACTTTAAACCAAACCGTTACATCTAATTTCAGTGTCAAACCGTCTGAGGATAATGTCAGAATCGCATCATCTCCTTTTACCTGACCTTCGTCTTTAACTCCGCTCATCGTATATGCCTGCGTTTTAATATCTAATTTTTCAACTTCGACCAGCGGGTTTACTATATTAAGTCCGCTTCTCAACACGTTGTCCTGTACGCTTCCGAAAAGTATCGGGACTCCAACCTGACCGGGACCAATCTGGACTATAGATGCAAACAATATTGCGACCACAATTCCTATTAAAGCGAGTACTCTCAACAATCCAATAACTTTTTCCGCGTTTTTATTGTCCTGTAAGTTCTTGCGGACTAAAAACAAAACTATTAATACTATTATAAAAAATATTATTAATGTTATCATGATTAATATAAATTAAGTTAATAAAATATTTATGTTAGGTAATACATTTTTCCCTATAAATGTACAATTTCTATAAAGATTTTGAAAGGTCATTGTCAAATTTGTGAGGTGACCCGATTATTTAAAAAAATTTCCGGCTTCTGCTCTTCTACATTTTATTCAATAATTTCAAATACTCATCTTTATTTTTAATTACCTTCAATGCTTCCTGTAGTTGTAAATCATTATCAAAAGTTGCCTCAATTTGCGCGGCTTCCGTTACTATACGTTTGTTTATTTCAGATTCAATGTTTCTTTTTATTTCATCCTTTGCTTTTTCGTACTCGGTCTGCTTTTCGTTTTGAATATCATCTTCAACTTTTCCTAAATCATTTAAAAAATTGTCCGGGAAATATTTTTTCGATGCGATATTTTTTAATGCGTCAACTTTTTTGTCTGCCTCTGAATTATAAATGAAATTCTGAGATTTTACAAAATCAAGAAACTGATAAAATATATTATCGGTGCAGGTAAATGATTTTATTCCGGGATTCTGTGATAAATAATAATTAGCAAATTTAAAAAACATATCCTTCATTAATAAAGCCGAATGAATCTCGCTCTCTCCTTCCACTTTCACTTCATCATCGGGTGTAATCCCTCCGTTCGCATAAACTGTTCTGCCGTTTAATGTCCTGAATTCGGTTTGCATAAACGTTTCGGTGTTAAGAAAAACTCCCGATTTGTTTTCTTTAAAATAATTTTTTGCTTGTATCCATCTGCCGGAAGGTGTGAAATATCGTGCAGTGGTAATTTTTAAACGTGAGTCCGAATTAAGGTCTTTGACCTGTTGTACAAGCCCTTTCCCGAATGACTTACTGCCCACAATAACACCCTTGTCTAAATCCTGTATAGCTCCGGCAACAATTTCCGACGCGGATGCAGTATTGCCGTTTATCAATACAACTAAAGGAACATCCTTCGGAATTACCGGGTCTTCTTTTGAAAAGAATTTATTTTCTGATTCTTTAGTATTTCCCCTTGTCGTTAAGAGCAGGCTATTTTTATCAACTAAATTATTCAATATCCCGATTGCCGCCTCCAGTAATCCTCCTCCATTATCCCTTAAGTCAAATATTACACCTTTTAAATTATTTTTTGATTTAAATGTTTTTAAAGTATTTTCAACTTCGTTTTCGGAATTGTTCGTAAACCGGTCAAGTTTCAAATATGCTATTCCATCATCAGGATTTCCGATAAATCCCGAGTAGGAAATATTTTTTAAAATAATTTCCTGCCGCGTCAGTTCGAAATTAATAATTTCTCCATCCCTGTCAACTTTCATATTTAATGTCGTTCCTGCCGCACCCCTGACCAGTTGCCTCACTTTCTCTATTTCTCCCGACGAAAGACCCGTCCCGTCAATTTCTTTTATAATATCCCCGATGCGAAGACCTTTTCTCTGGGCTTCATAACCGCTCATTATATCCGTGATTTTAATTATAGAATCATTAACTCCTATTGTAATTCCAATGCCCCCGTATTTCCCGGTTGTTATCAAATCTATCGCATCCCTGTTTTTATCATCATAGTAAACAGTGTATGGGTCAAGCGTAGCAAGCATTCCCTCTATTCCCGCTTCGAAAAATTTATCCACATCGATTGCATCTACATAGTTAATCGCTACTTCCCGGTACACTTTTCCGAAAACATCCATATTCTTATTTATCTTATCATAAATATCTTCGTTGCCTTTAAATGTTGTACCTAACACCAGACATAAAATAAATAACAAATATATCTGAAGCCTGAAATAAGGAAATTTAATTTTCTTAATATTAATTAATGACATATATATTATTTAAACTTTTTGTGTTATTTCTTAAAAATTAATTTTATTATTTCTTTTTGTAAATCCGAAATCGGTTTTGTTCCGTCGAGAACTTTGAATCTTTTATCCTTCTTTGCTATCGCTCGGTACCCATTTATTACTTTTGTATAATAAGAAATTTCCTTTTGTTCAATCCGGTCGTGCGATTTCTTCATCCTCTCACGCCTTTTCAGATTTTCCTTATAGCTTATATCTATTAAAAAAGATAAATCGGGTATTAAATTCCCGGTTGCAATTTTATTCACCTTATTTATAATGGAAATATCTATCTCCCCGCCGTAACCCTGGTAAGCAGTTGATGAATCGTAATACCTGTCGCAAATCACGTAATATCCTCGCTTTAAATGAGGCTTAATGATTTCTTCCGTCAGCTGGTATCTCGATGCCGAAAACAGCAGGAATTCAGTAATATACTTCATATTAAAATTTTTCTTATCAAGCAGTATGTTCCTGATTTTTTCGGATATTCCGGTACCACCCGGCTCCCTGACTATAATAACTTTTTTCTTTTTCTCTTTTAAATACTCGTATAAAAGTTTGGCTTGTGTCGATTTGCCGCTTAAATCTATACCCTCAAAGGTTATGAACATAATTAATAGATATTTAGAAAGTAAATTATACATTTTTTAAAGCAATTTCAAAATAAAAATTTTCTTGATTTTGCTAACCGCTTTAATTATAGTATAATTACGAACATTTTAATTTTTAAAGTAGTAAATAGGTAGTAAATACCTTAAAAAAATGTATATTTACCGTAATTTAGGTATTTGTTTTAAATGTATCAATTGAGTATTGCAGGCAGGTTAAACTTAATGTTTTAATTACCCCTGACTATTTTTTATATATTTGTAAAGAATCAAAATAAAATTTAGTGTCGGAAGCACCCATAAATATATTAAAGCAATTTTTTGCATTAACAGAAAATACAGTATCTAAGTTCGTTTTTGTGGTATTCCAGAAATACATTCCGCAAACATTGTGAACATATGTAGAATCTCTTAAAACAAAGAAAGGATTAGACTCTAAACAAGAATCTATTCTATAAATTATTTTCAATCTAATTTGAGTATTGTATATTAATTTGGTTGAATTTGTCGTATCTAAAAAAAGTTCACCTTTTATTAATGTATCTTTAATATTCCGTTCATAAAACAATTGCCAACCATCCGTTAAATTTGAATTGATTGAATTATCAGTACAACCCGCTAAAAATAAAAAACAAATGATTATTAATTTTCTCATAAATTAAATAATATTTTTATTTAATAATAATTTTGCAATTTCCGATAAGTGTGTTTTTGAGTTCTTATTTCTGTAGATTGCATAAAGAAAATTATTAGTTAACTAAAATTGTTTAATTAGTTCTATTTCCTATAATGCTTACCTAGATATGTAGAAATATGTTATAAATTGATATAAAATAAAAGTTAATAATTTATAAGATTTTATAGATTAATAAAACAATACTGAATATAGACTATAAACAAACTAACATAATCATCTCAAATATCCCGCAATTTTTACAAAAAAAAGAAGCCTTATTAAGGTTTCAAAATAAAATTTTTTTTCATATTTTAAGATATAATTTGTTAATTAAGGTTTGTCAACCGGGAGCCATATTGCTAAAAAGTAAAAACGTAATAATATTTTTCACGTTCCTTGTATCGTTAATTTCATGTTTTCTTTTAACGTATACAAGATATTATAACCAGAATATTCTCGTGAGCAGTTTTAATTTATTTAAAACGGGAAATATGATTGCGGTTATATACTTTACAATATTATTTGTTCTCCTGATTTTAAATATTTTTTCAAAAAGTAAATTTAAAATCACATCTTTAGTCGTTCTCCTTGTAATATCTATCATAGGCTTTGTTTTTCTTGTAGTATCAAATTTAATTGGAGACAAGGATTATAAAATATTTGCAGCAATCATTTTTCTGTTATGCTACGGGCTTTTATTTACTTCATATATAACAATTACTTTTTCCCGCTCCAAAATGCTCCATATTTTCAATAATGCCGGATTGCTTGTCGTTATTGCATTAGCCGGGTTCACCATTAATTTATCGCAGATATATTATTATAAGGATGACGCCGAATCATATATCAACAGCAATAAAAAAGCCGATGCAGGCGTTATTCTCGGAGCCGCAGTCTGGGGAGGAAACAGACCCTCACCCGTTTTGCGAGAAAGAATTAATAAAGGTTTCGAAATTTACCAGAAAAAAATTGTTCCTAAGCTCGTTCTGACAGGTGGCGGCTCTCCAAATGAAATGACCGAATCCGAAGTCGCAAGAAATGAACTCAAAAAATACGGCGTCGATGAAAAGAATCTGATAGTCGAGGTAAAATCAAATTCTACAATCGAACAAATTCACTACGTCAGGGATAAATGTTACAGACGATTTAACTGGAATAAAATTATTCTCATTTCGGATAATTTCCATCTCTTCCGCTCGTCAGAAATTTGTAAATTTAATAATATGAATGTGGATTGCATCGCATCCGATACTCCGCTTTCCACAGAAAGTGTTATAAATTTTTGTATCAAAGAAAGTATAGCATTGCTGTTTTTCTGGATATTCGGAATCGGATAAGTGCATTCATATAATGAATCCGAATTAACAGGATTTCAATCCTCATTCCCAATCCCCGATTGGGAATGAAAGAAAGGATTTACCATTAACTTTTGTTTTGTCTAAAAAATCTATACATTGTATAATATTTATTTAATTTAATATCGTTCTTTAATGCAATCTTCTCGCAGACTAATTAGAATAAAAGTATTACAGGTCTTGTATGCTTATGAAATAGCGAAAGATCATATAGATAAGGTTAAGAAAGATCTCTTATCGGAATTGCAGGAAGCAGATAGATACAATTTTGCTTCTGCTTTGATAGATGCTGTTTTAAAAAATGTAAAATTGCTTGACGAAATGATTCAGGGCAAAATTGAAAATTGGGAATTCGAACGAATTGCCCTGATAGATAAACTTGTCCTTAGAATAGGGCTTACTGAAATATTGTACTTCCCCGAAATACCACCAAAAGTTTCCATCAATGAGGCTATCGAAATTTCAAAAGAATATTGTACCAGTCAAAGCGGAAAATTTGTTAACGGAATACTCGATGCAATTTTAATCGACTTAAGAAAAGATAATAAATTAAATAAACAGGGCAGGGGACTGCTCGATATCAAGAAGAAATCCAGGGATGAAAAATAAAAGTCAGGTCTTTGTATGGTCATTATTCGACTTTGCAAATTCTTCCTATGCAGTCATCATAGTTGCATTTGTCTTCGCAGTTTTTTTTACCGATGTTGTCTGCCGGAAACTCCCGATTGGTGATTTTTACTGGTCACTCGGAATTAACATCTCGATGATTATCTCCGCCGTGCTGAATCCCGTGTGCGGTGCACTTGCCGACCACTCGTCAAATAAAAAAGGTTTCCTGATGTTCTTTACCGCACTCGCAATCATCGCAACGGCATTTATGTATTTCACTGGTCCGGGAACTATCGTCTTCGCATTATTTTTATTTATTTTGTCCAATATCGGTTTCCAGACGGGACTTACTTTTTATGATGCCTTCATCTCCGATATGGTTGAAGAAAAATATTATAACAAAGTCTCCGCTATCGGCTACGCCGTAGGCTATGTCGGCTCACTCGCAGCCCTGGTTCTTGTTTTTCCGTTTAAGGATAATCCGAATATGCTTTTCGTTCTGACCGCACTTTTCTTTTTAGTTTTTTCAGTCCCGATTTTTGTATTTTTAAAAGAGAAAAAAATTAATCCTGAAGCAGCAAAACAAAAAATAAATTATTTTACTTATGGATTTAAAAAAGTATTCGATACATTAAAACATATCAACAAATATAAAAACCTGCGGAATTATTTGTTATCTTTTTTCCTGTACATCGATGCTGTAAATACTATAATTTTCTTTTCCGGAATTTATGCAAGCAAAACTCTCGGATTCGATTTAATCGAACTTGCAATATTTTTTATCATCGTTCAGATTACCGCAATGCTAGGCTCGTTTCTGTTCGGATACATCGGCGATAAAATCGGCGTTCTTCGTTCGATCTTCATCACATTGATTTTCTGGATTGCAATTATCATCGCAATATTTTTCTTCATCGAAAAAGATTCGTATTTATACATTTTCAATTTTAAGATTCATCTCTTTTTCATAATCGGCGGGTTCGCAGGTACCTTCCTCGGTTCTACCCAGGCACTCTCGCGGGCACTTATGACAAAACTAACTCCGCTTGAAATTAAAACCGAGTTCTTCGGATTCTATGCGCTCTTCGATAAAACCTCAACTCTTCTCGGACCGCTTACATTCGGGCTTGTGTCCTGGCTTTCCGGCTCGCAAAAAATTGCTGTGCTTTCCGTCGGTGTGTTTTTTGTTTTGGGATTCGCTCTTTTGAAAACAGTAAAAGAAAAATCCGCGGAAATAGAATAATAATGCTCTTGCTCAATTTCCACGAGCTTTAGCTCGTGGATGAAGAAAACACAAATTGGGCTTTAGCCCATAATTGGAAAGAGTTTTGGGCTAAAGCCAAAAATACAAATCATTCGACCCACGACTTAAAAGTCGTGGC
>PNBM01000311.1 GCA_003135995.1 Ignavibacteriota bacterium
TGTTTTTTGTTATCTGTTTTTTGAGTATGCTGTATTTCCCACATCTTCATATAAGTCAGCATATTCGTCATTATATCAAAATTTGTTACCATTAATCCGTAAACCCCGTCAAGAAATCCTTTTTTAAAAATAAATTGTTGAAGGAACGCAGCAATAGGTCTGAAGAATAAATCTGATAATTTTACAATCTTTTTATCGGCTTTTTCTATTGCCTGTAAACTTGAATATTGGTTTATTTTTAAAATGTATTCCGAAATCGAATTTATAGTGTAATGCAAAATATCATTTTTTAGAAATCCTATTTTTCCTTCAACTTCATATCCTTCGTGCACAAGCCTTTCGGTAACTTTCACCTTATCGCTTCTGAACAGTCTCAACTGATATCCGGGATACCAGCCGCAATGTTTTACCCATTTGTAAAGTATGAAGCTTTTTCTCGGTATTCTGAATCCCGATTCTTCGATATCTGTTCCTGAAATGATTTTTATAATCTCTTCTTTGAGTTCAGGAGAACATCTCTCATCGGCATCGAGAGGCATAATCCATTCTTTCGTTGTTTTTGATAATGCAAAATTTCTTTGTTCAGCAAATCCCTTCCAGCCGTTCTGGTAAATTTTATCCGTAAATTTTTTTGCAATCTCTACAGTTTTATCGGTACTGTAACTATCGACAACAATAATCTCATCAGCCCATAAAGCACTCTTTATGCACTCTTCAATGTTATTCTCTTCATTTTTACAAATAATAGTAATCGATATCATATTATTTTATTAAACCGTTTTTGCAAAAATATTTACCTGACTTAGAAACAACATTATGGAAATATTCATAATTTGATTTTTCTTCAACCGTCTTTTTATGATAAAGATGGTATAATATTGCAAGATTTCTTACCGAATAAAATTTTGCATTTATCAACGAAAGCCTGTATTCAAGGTCAGTGTCTTCACCGATTCCTGCACCTATATAATCTTCATCGAATCCGTTAATTTNNCTTCTTCAAAATACCTGGATGATTTATCTTTCCTTAGAGAATCCTTAAAGATTTTAAAATTATTTTTTTCATATTCGCGGTTCAGAATAAAATCTTCATCAAATTTCTCAGATAATTTTTCACCGAGAAAAACTCTTCTTCCGCAAAGTACAGTATCTTTCTTTATATTCTCAAAATGCGCTTTAATAAAATTGCTATGCGGAATGCAGTCACCATCTATAAATATCAAATGGTTCGTTTTTGAAACTTTTATCGACTCGTTCAAAATCTTGTTTTTTCTGAAACCATCGTGAACCTGTGTGACAAAATTAATTTTCAGACCAATTTCAGAGGCAAATTCCTTAACAGCATCTTCAAAATCATTCCCTGAGCCATCGTCGGCAATTATAATTTCGAAATCTTTAAATGTTTGAAGGCTAAGTGCATATAAAATAAGCCTTAACTCTCTGATTTTTTTGTAAACCGAAATTATAATGCTAATCTTATACATTCAAACAAGTTAAATAAAGGCTATTAAAGTTGTAATTGAAAAATTTGGTATTTATTCATAGATTAGAAAATTAATAAAATTCCTAAAATTAGAAGATTGTATTTTTTTTACATCTGTTCTAATTTTACAAATTTTACGAATTTTATAAATTTTTAATTAATAGAGATATGCCATTTAATTTTAATAAACTTACACTTAAATCACAGGAAGCCCTGCAAACAGCACAGGAGATTGCAACTAACTATTCAAACCAGGTAGTCGAACCCGAACACTTACTCGCTGCATTAGTACAGGATAAAGAGGGAATCGCATCATCATTATTACATAAAGTTGGTGTTAATAAAGATTTACTTCAAATTCGGATAGGTGAAATGCTTGAATCACTTCCGAAAGTAAGCGGCGCGGGAGTCGGAAACTTAGCAATTTCGCGTGACCTTTCTGAGGTACTTGAAGGAGCATCAAAAGAGGCAGCGGATATCAAAGATGATTATGTTTCGGTTGAACATTTGATACTTGCAATGTGTAATAATAAAAATTCCAAAGTCGGAGAATTTTTTAAGGAAAATGACGTAACAAAAGAAAATATTTTAAAAGTATTAAAAGAAATCCGGGGTTCAGGACGAGTGACAGGTCAAAATCCCGAAGAAACATTTCAGGCTCTCGAAAAATACGGAAGAAATTTAAACGACCTTGCGAACAGGGGAAAACTCGACCCGGTAATCGGAAGGGAAGAAGAAATCAGAAGAGTTCTTCAGGTTTTATCGAGACGAACAAAGAACAATCCAATATTGATTGGCGAACCCGGAGTAGGGAAGACAGCAATTGCAGAAGGTCTTGCAATCAGAATCGTACAGGGAGATGTTCCGGAAAATCTTAAAGACAAATATATTGTCGCACTCGATATGGGTGCCTTAATAGCCGGAGCTCAGTACCGCGGACAATTTGAAGAAAGATTGAAAGCTGTTCTTAAAGAAGTTCAGGATTCAGGTGGTAAAGTAATAATGTTCATAGATGAAATTCATACTGTGGTAGGAGCAGGAGCGACAGCAGGTTCGATGGACGCATCGAACCTGCTAAAACCCGCGCTCGCGAGAGGGGATTTGCGTTGCATAGGCGCTACCACAATAGACGAATACAGAAAATATATAGAAAA
>PNBM01000178.1:0-10018 GCA_003135995.1 Ignavibacteriota bacterium
TTAAACCTACCCTGTTCCATAATACTCTTAATAGTTTTCTCACCCCGCTCTACATCCTTCGTAAGTTTTTTTAATGATACACCCACAAGCTCTTTATAATTGTAACCAAAAATTTCGCAGGCTTTCGGATTCACATCTAATACAATTTCATTATCCGGCTCGAAAATCACAATCATATCGTTAGCATTCTCAAAAAGGTCGTGATATTTCTTTTCACTTTCGTGCATATGTTTCTCGGCATCCTCGAGCGCCGTTATATCAAAATAAATTCCAACCAATCCGCCTTTAGTACCGTCGGTATTATAAAATATAGTCTTATTAAAAAACACATCCTTAATATATCCGTCGTGAGACCTTATTTTATATTTAAAAGATTGTGAGCCTCCCTTTTCCAGCAGCTCCTTATCCATCTCCACATACTTATCAATAAAATCCTTCGGTGCTACTTCGGAAACTTTTTTCCCGATTATTTTATTCTTCGGCAAACCGGCTTCCTTTGCAAAAGCAATATTACAACCGAGGTAATAACCATTAATATCCTTATAATAAATCGGATGCGGAATAGTATCCATCATAATATTCAAAATGTTCGTCTGCCTTTGCAAAGCCTCCTCGGCTATTTTCCTTGCCGTAATATCTTCAATTGTTCCGTCATAATAAATTATTTTCCCCTTTGTATTTCTCACTGCAACGGAATTTTCCCTGACATATATATATGTACCGTCTTTCTTTTGCCACCTCACTTCGATTCCCTGAATTTTCCCATACTTTTCCATCAATCGTTTAAATTTCTTACGCGAAAAATCCGACACTGCGTTCTCATTCAGGTCAAGCGTTTTGATATCCTCTATGCTGTCATAACCCAGCATTCTAACTGCCGTCATATTTGTAAAAATAATCTTACCTTCAGGCGTCGTCCTGTATTTNNCCTTCAAAGTCAAATCCATCTCGACTTTTTTCCTTTCGGTCATATCCCACAAAATTATAATATATTCTTTCTTATTATGTGCATCATCTTTCATAAGTGAGCCGCGCACTCTTGCATATAAATTTTTACCCTTAATATTTTTTAATGCAATGGAATTAAAGTCGAATGGCTTATCGGATTTTAAAAGTAAATCGAACTTGCTTACAATATTTTTTTTCCTGAAAATGGGAAGGTTATAAAGATTTGAATACTTTTTGATATCAGCGTTATTCAAACCTGAAAATGATAGAAATGCTTCGTTTGTAAACATTATTTTACCCTTACTATCAACTAAGCATATCCCGCTCGGTACTGAATTTAAAATTGCTTTCGTGGAACTGAAAATCTTAAATGGTTTGACCTTATTCATTAGAATAAATTTTTTTCTAAAAAAGAATCGAAAGTCAAAATGCAATAAATCGAGTTACTGATGTCAAATTTCCCCTTATTTAAGATAACTAAAACAAAGAATATATTCAATTTGAAATTTCGGTGTACATTTTCCCTGCATCAACGATGTTAAAAATAAAACAATTAACATTATAGCTTAAACTTTAAAGTTAATTATTAACTATAATTGACATAAAAATATGAATATAAGACAAATAAAGGAAATATTTAAATAAAATGCAGTAAAAACAGTGAATCACAAAAAATAAATTGCCTTGTTAGACTTGGAAAAATAAGTTATTTTAAATCTTTAATAATTAAAACTCTTAAGGGGAAGTTATGAAAATACGTTCATTAGGAATGTTCGCAATAATTTTAGTTTTCACGTTCAGTCTTTTTGGATGCAACACGGAAGCAAAGAAAAAAGATAAACTCGCTTCATTTTACAAAGAATATATGGCATGGATGAAGACGGATGATTTCAAAAAGGCGCTTATGGATCCTACCTCAAAAAAAGGTGAAGAAAAAGTTCAGGAATTATCCAAAAAGGTTGGATTGACCGATGTAGAATTAAAAGACCTGGATACGAAATACAAAGAAGACCCCGAAATCAAAAAGTTAAGTGAAGATATGATGAAGCTTGCTGAAGAAATCGGAAACAAGGTTGGGCAGGAAATGCAGAATCAACAACAGGACCAACAGCAGAATCAGTCACCTGACGGAACACAAAAAGCTCCAACAGACAAAGCACCGGATAAGAAGTAACTGAATATATTAATATTAAAGTATAAGTTTAGCGTTCCCGGAATAAACCCCGGGAACGCTTTTTATTATACAAAACGAAAAATTTTTCCGACTCAGTAACGCAACAACTTGTCCCGACTTGTCGGGATTTATGTTGCGAGAATAACATGTGTTACGTAAATTATATGATTCGAAAATCAACAACATAAATGTTTTTATACAAAGTTTTATAATTTTCCGATTTCGCTTCTCAGTTCGTTTTGTTCTTCGACTTTAATGTACTGTACGTGTCCGAGTTCCCAGTTTAATACAGTTAAGCCGGAGTCTTTAAATAATTTTCTCAGATAATTATAATCTCCATTATAACTGAATTTTCCGTTAATCATAAATGCTACATCCGCCGCAATCCCGTAATGATGCATTCCATTTTTCTTAATCTTGCTTTTTCCCGCTTCATAATAATCATATTGCAACTGATTACTTCTGTATGTTTCCGATATGCAGACTTCCTGTTCGGGATATTTTGATTGATAATCTGCGAAACATTTTTTCAGAATTTCATAAAAATCCGGACAAAGCAGACTTACATCTTTAACAGGTTTTTCAGATTCAAATAAATCCGATTTCAGAATTACATTCTGATAATTATCACGAATTGTGTTTATATCTTTTTCCATAATTTTTTTATTTTAAAATTTTATAATTAAATCCAAAATATGTCCCTAACGTTTTTTCGCTTGCCGAGAAATAAATGCCCACTTGCAAATTAAATTTATCGAGATAATTTATTCCTGTAGACAGCCCGAGTTTTTTATCGGGACAATTATTTTGAATTTTTTTGAGTTTAGAATTCAGTTCGGCGTAGAGAATCAAGCCGTCCAAGTAAAATTTTTTTGATTTTAATACAACGTTATTTTTCACGCTCGTTGCAATAAAATCATTTCCAACATTTTTATAATCCAGTTCTTTGAGTATTTTTCCGTTTTGATTGACAGCCTTAATATTCAGTATATCTTTTGTTTTCTTTATCTGTAACATTACGTCAAGGTCCTTAACGTTCTCTATGAATACCGTGTCAATTTTTTGGACGAGAATTTTTTCAGGTTCAGATTTCTTGTAAATTATTTTTTCATACCATTTGACAATCGTGTCATTTTTTAAATCATTTTTGTAACGGGTTACGATTGTTGTATCATGAATCACAACCGCATCCTGCCCGGGTTTGAGGGTTTTTTTCAGATATATAACGAGTACAGATACAATTATCAGTATAAGAAAAAACATTAAGTATTTTTTAATAAATTCTATTGTTTTCATTTTGTAAAAATTAATATTGATTTATATTTTCTCTTCTTTTTCGTCTTTCTCGGCGAATTTTTGAACAACCTTACCGCCAAATCCAAATCCGAGTAAAATACTGACAAGAAATATTATCTCTCGTATGTAAATCACATCTATTTTTAATAAGATGAAGATTTGCAGAAGAGCGGATAATAAAAGACCTGCCAAGACAGTAACGAATGATAATAACCTTATAAGAGAAAAATTATTGTCAGTTTGAAAATATTTTGTTATTAGCATTTAATTTGTCTCCCTTAAATGAATTTTAAATTCAGATTTCATTTCTTCGAATTCCTTGTTTAACCTGCTCATATCAGCTTTGAGAAGATTGAATTCATTCGATAAATTGTAATAAAGAGCAATTGCAGTTCCGACTATGAAAATCAATTCCATCATCCATTTTATGAATTCAGATATTCTGAATGAAATCTTCGTACCTTCGTTTGTTAAGTTCACCATTTTTTTATTCCTTAATATTTATTAAGTAATATCGTTATACCCTTAACGATTTATATTTCTCAAGCAATTTACTGTAATCTTCGNNTAATCTTCGTTTTTAAAAGTAATGGACCGGCTTGTTTCTGAAGTCCCGTCTTTTTGTATATGGTCGAAACGTTCGATACCAAGTCTTTTGGAGTATTCTCCGCCCGCATCCTGAAAACTTTTCAGAAAAATTTCAGCGCTCATCATTAATGCAATGCTTTTTAAATCCTGCGGAGTTTCATTTACCGGGTCGGGGGCTTCGTCTGTATAACCGGAAAAA
The DNA here is from genome assembly GCA_003135995.1 of Ignavibacteriota bacterium. Taxonomy (GTDB): domain Bacteria; phylum Bacteroidota; class Ignavibacteria; order Tepidaquicellales; family Tepidaquicellaceae; genus FEN-1257. Next base: position 4,206 of record PNBM01000178.1, read on the forward strand.
TATTTTATCTGAATGTTTGAAATTCCTTCGGGTAAAATATAGTTATTCAATAAAATCAGTTTCCCGGATACTTTATCCAGATAAATATTATTTTCAATCGGTGAGCCGTTAAAAAGGTCATAATCGAAAGAACCTGTTTCTTTTCTGAATTTAATCCAGACAATTTTTTCGACAGGATAATTATTCAACCAGATTAAATTTTGACCGTTCCCGTCATCAATATCATATTGAACTCCGTAATTAATGGTTCTTCTGCAAAGATTATTGATGCAGGCAATTGACATATCGATAACGCTGAGAAGAAATTCATCCTGAGAGTTATCGGTTATGTTCAAAAAATATTTTAATTCTTGTAAGTTTACCATTTTAAAAAATTTAAAGATTTTTAAAAAACATTCCCATCCCGGTTACCCGGAATGGGAATGTTTGAATTAAATTAAGCAGTTTGTGTCTTAGCAACAGCAAGGGCTGACGGGAAGGAGAATTTGATATCGAATGAAGCTCCAAAATTCAATCCTACCAGTCCATTTTGCCAGAGGTTGACTGTATTTCCGCCGCCGGTATCGACTGTAGCATCTTTAGAGAAATCTATGCTTAATGAATTTCTCGAACCGAGAATCATATACTGAAGGTCGCCAAAGCCTATGAAAGCTGTATTCGCAGCAGATTCCTGCAAATTGTATGCCTGGTCAGTAAGTATTACAGGATAACCTTCGAGCATATTATTCTTTTTATCATCGGGAGTCATTATGTATTCGGAATTCGCACCATATTTCAATCCTTTCAGGAAACNNCGGAAGACTTTCAGCGGGAACGGTAGAAATCATTGAAATAATATCATCATAAGTGATATTTGAAAATTGCGTTCCGCCGATTTCGACTGTAGAGGCTCCAACTCCATTCGTGAAAAGTCCGCGAATAATTCCGGGAATGCCTTTGAATCCTGCTAAATCTTCAACACGTGAAATTATTTGAGCGGAAAGTTTTGATACAAAGCTCATCACATCGAATGATTCATCTTCAATTAACTGACGGGAAAAGATTACAATGAAACCNNAAATTTGGATTACTTACAGGTTTTAGTTGCCCTTCGGTAACGAAATTGAATGCAGGGATTTGATTTAATTTTGGAATGACAAGTTCTTTTCTGCTCATATTTAAAACAGTAGCATTTTTTCTTATCACACCGCCGTCTGAAACGAGCTGCATTATTTCATTGTACCATTCCTGCGGAACAAGGTACCCGCCGTCCGCACCTGAGGTTTCGTTCAGGAAGTTTTTATATCTTTCGGGAAAAACTTCAGGTTTGTTGTAGATGATAGCTTTAAGGAAATTTCTACCCTCCTGAACAGCCGGGTTTTCCCTGTTTTCCGCACTTCGAAAATTCTCCGATGGTATTCCGGGTAAATTTTTATTAATCTCGACGATTTCTTTTTTTATTGCATCCTCTGCAATTTTTTTCGAAATGCGTTCGATTTTTTGTTCATCGGTCTCATCGGGAATTACAACATCATTTAGAGTTTTTTTATCTTCACTCATTTTCTTACTCCTTTCTTTTTGTGATTTTATCACATTTTAAGTTTTAGTTGGTTTATTTAATAAGTTTTAATATTTTTATTAATTTTTTTGAAATTGAATCTTCAAGTTCTTCAATTTTTGATTTTAAATTTTCAATTTCAGTTTTTGTATCGTTCAGTTCATTTCCGAGAAGAATTTCTTTAAACACTTCTTCCGATTTAATTGATTTATAAAGCAGGTTTATTGCGTCCGGATTAGCAGGGACGGGGACAGATGAATATTCAAGAAGCTCCCATTTCTCGATGTAACTGTAAGTTTCTTTAGTCTTATCGTCATATTTTTTTGTGATTTCCCCGACGGGTAAAAATCCGATGCTCCAGGCATTTAAAAACCCGTCACGGTTAAGTTTGTATAAATCCCTTCCGGTATCCGTATCGGCAAATTTTGTTATCGCTTTTACGCCGTATTCATCAGCAACAAGAGAGATATTTTTTCCGATTACAAGGTTTCTTGAATTATGCCCGAATAATACTACAGGGTTTTTTCTGAAGTTTGTGTCATCCATTCCGAATGGATTTACAATTTCTCCGTACCTGTCCGGAGTTGAAGTTGAGATGTAATGAGTTATTGTCATTTCATCATCATTAAATGATTTTTCGCTTGAAACAAAGTTTTTGTATCGCATTTTTTTTATTATTAAGTTTATAAAAAGTTTATTTTAAATTTTTCATATCTATTTTTATTGTTCATAATTTTAAAAGTAGATAGTAGCAATAGCAGCAGTAGATAGAAGATAGTAGCTAGTAGCTAGTAGATAGTAGAAGAACATTAGCGCTATCGTTATCTTTGTTATTCTTATCCTTTATATATTTTTCTTTATTTATATATTTTTCTTTATTCATATTATTTTTTTCATCTTTAAAAATTCTACTAACTACTAACTATATTTTCTGCTCTTATNNACCATCGTTCTAATCTCATCCACACTTACAATATCATATTTCCTGTACAGGTCATAGGCTTTTAGCTGCAAATCCCTGTCGACTTCGAAATCATATTCCATTACCAGGAAAATATTTTTGTCATTATAATTTTCCTTCAGGAATATATTCAGTTTGCTTTCGATATTTATTTTTGCGAAAGGCTTTATAACGTAGTCGTTAAAAATCTTAATTGATTCCTGTGAATTTGCTCGATTTAGATCGTCGGTAATTCCGAGTATAATTTTCGGAACCCTGAAGATGCTCATTATTTCATCGCGGATTAATTTTCTTGACGGCAATATCTCTACATCTTTCGGAAATGCCTGGTATGGTTTTGCTTTCACGCCGCCCTCGAGCAATAAAGTTTTTCCGGTATTAATTGCCCCCGAATAAAGTTGCTTGAACTGATTCGTATATCTTTCATATATTTCCGCAGGAAGTTCGTGGTCGGATTCAAGCAGCATTCCGATTGAAGCATCATTCTTATAAAAATTTCTCTGATACAGATTTTGCAGGTAATCGATTTCAAGAGTAAAATTAAATCCTGAAATTGTAGACTTGCCTTCAAAACTTGAATCGGGATTAGGAATTACGAAGTGAATTATATCTTTGGGTTTATAATTTACGACACCGTTATTGGTAGTGTAATCATAACTGCTGATTTCACTCATTTCTTTATTCAGGTTAATCTTAACATTTTTCGAAGGCAGGTGATAGAGGGCGGCGGGTTTCCCTTCCAACCCTCTATGCACGTAAAGGAAGGCATTTCCATAGAGGTCAAGAGATGTGGCAATTTTTTGTAAAAGCTCGCTGAAAGTCTGATTTCTTTTATTTGGATTAGAAATCAAATCGATAAACGGATGACTTTTTATTTCATCCTGCTGGTCGTTCGGATTTTTTTTATAAAGGTAAATTTTTGCTTTTGATATATTTTCAGCCCGTGCATTTACGCAGGCAAATGTATAGGACCTGTAATAATCATTTGAATAATCGGAGAGATATTCAGAAAAAGCCTGCCAGCCGTTACTCAGGCTCTTTGTCTTGTTTCCCTTTAATAAATCTTTAATGTATTTTATTATATTCATAATTTTAATTTTTTAACTATACAAAATTAGGATTATCGGTAATCATTTCGGTTTATATTGACAATTTTTTTTGGAATTCACTGTTTATAAGGCTTCCGGCGAATTTTATCTTTTTGCACCCCCCTANNGTCTGAAACCCTCAACCGGCGGGCATTATTAAAAAATTATGCAAAATGCATTTTTGACCAAAAACTTGATAATTGGAGTTTGAAGTCCAATTATGGACAAAATAAAAAAGTGGGAAGTAATTTCTAATTCTTAATTCTTAATTTTTAATTCTTAGTTCTAAATTCTAACTCCTAAATTCTAAAAAATAAGGGATGATAAGACTCTAATAATGATGAAATTTTACTTGCAAATTAAGTTATAAAAGCCTAATTTAGCAATAGGGGAAAGTAACGAATCCAAATAACCAAACCCCCCGCAATGGAGGAAACGCAATTGGTCAGAGCAACATTGTTCACACTGTGTTCTAACCTTAACTTCACACGAAGCCCGCAAAATTCTATACAGTTTTTTTATCTGAAATTTAGCTCTTTATATGAAAATATTTATAAAATTAAACTAATGAATTTTATATGAAAAAAATAATTTTAATAATCTTCGCTCTCGCAATTTATAATTTAACATTAAGCATTAATAATTGCTCTTCGCAATGGGTTCAAACGAATGGTCCGGGTGGGGGTAGTGTTGGCTGTTTTGCTGTCTCGGGTTCAAACATTTTTGCAGGTTCATTTGCGACTTCTCCAATTCTTGTCGGTGGTGGAGTTTTTTTATCATCTAATAACGGATTTAGCTGGATTGGTATTAATAACGGATTAATTAATCACGATATACATTCACTCGTCGTTTCAGGCTCAAATATCTTTGCAGGAACTTATGGAGGCGTATTTTTATCAACGAATAATGGCACAAATTGGATTCCTGTGAATAATGGCTTACCGACTCAATATATCCGGACGCTTACAGTTGCGGGTACAAACCTTCTTGCAGGAACATACGAGGATGGAGTATATAAATCAACAAATAATGGCACGAGCTGGACAGCTATTAATAACGGAATTTCGGGTTATGAAGTTTATACATTTGCCACATCAGGAAATAATATCTTTGCCGGGACAAACGGAGGTTTATCTTTATCAACAAATTATGGCATGAGCTGGAGTACTTTAGGATTAAATATTAGTGTTAATGTTCTTGCAGCTTCCGGTTCAAATATAGTTGCTGCATGCGGAAGTGTATTTTTATCAACCAATAATGGTTCAAACTGGACACAAATTAATAACGGATTGAATTTCAACGTTACTGCAGTCACAATTTCAGGAACAAATTTTTATGCAGGGACTGAAGACGGTGGAGTATTTTTATCTACAAACAATGGCGGAATATGGAATGCTATTAATAATGGTTTGACAAATCAGAATGTTCGTTCGATTTTATCTTTGGGAACTAATCTTTTTGCCGGGACTTTACACGGAGGAGTATTTAAATCTACTAATAACGGTAGTAATTGGAATACGGCTGATAATGGGTTTGCTAATATTAATGTCACTTCACTTTTGATTTCAGGAGCAAACATTTTTGCAGGTACGGATGTTAATGGAATATTTCTTTCAACAAACAGTGGCACAAATTGGACTGACTTACACAATGAAATGACGGTTCAGNNCCGGAGGTGACGGATTATATATAACAACTAATATCGGAATAAATTGGAGTTCATTAGGATTTGATAATTTTAGCTTTTCTCAGATTATATCTTCTGGAACAAATCTTTACGCCGGGACCTGGGGTAACGGAGTATTGATATCATCAAACGGCGGGATGAATTGGGTTGTTTCAAACACTGGTTTGCAACATTCTGTTTATTCCATTGCAGTTTCAGGANNGGTATTTATTTATCCACAAATAATGGCGCAAATTGGAATCCGGCAGGTTTGACAAATAAAACAATTTTATCGCTTGCCGAGATAGGAAACAACATCATCGCGGGAACAACGTATGGCATATTTTTATCTTCAGATAACGGTACAAATTGGCTGGACAAAAATCAAGGCTTCAGTGTTAATCCATATGTAAATGCTATTGTGACTTCAAATAATAATATTTTTGCAGGAACAGCTCATCAATCTGTTTGGCGAAGATCATTAAATGAAATTATTGGAGTAAAAAATATAAGGTCAGAGCTACCGGATAAATTTTCGTTATCACAAAATTATCCGAATCC
>PNBM01000178.1:10050-10867 GCA_003135995.1 Ignavibacteriota bacterium
AAAATGATTTTAATAAAATAATTTTTATTTAAATTGTCTAAACCGGGTTTAAAATTAATTAAAACAAGAATTATATAAATTAAATTAACCAATGAATAAATTATGAAAAAAATAATTGCATTAATTTATATTGTTTTATTTTTCAATACAATCACTTTTTCACAAAGTGGATGGATGATTCAAAGGTTTAATGGTTATTTCTTCTCAATAAATTTCAGCGATAATAACACCGGCTATTTGCTGGACGACGGATTTATTCTTTATAAAACTACAAATTGTGGTAACAACTGGTTTCATGTAATTACAAATTTTTATCCACAGGCTTATGATGTGATTTCAATATTTTTCTCTGATAATAATTCGGGTTATGTAAGCGGTGATAACGGAACAATTTTCAGAACAACTGATGGGGGTTATAATTGGTTAATGAATTCCATTCCGGGAATACACGATGTATATTTATATAATATTAAATTTTTAAATCTTCAAACCGGGTTCGCAGCAGGATATAATTATATTTTAAAGACTACGAATTCGGGAAATAATTGGCAGATATATCAAGCATCGATTGTTGATAATTTAAAGAGTATCAGTATCGTTGATATAAATACAATATTTGTTGCAGGTGATAATGCCTGTTTTAAAACTATCAATGCGGGTGTTAATTGGAATAATTATTATTTTCCCGACGGTGTGAATGTTAATGGTATACATTTTTTAAATACAAATACGGGATATGGCGTAGGTAATGATTGCATTGTGAAGACAACTAACGGAGGTGAAAATTGGTTTCGCCAATATGCGGAATCTTCTTATT
>PNBM01000095.1 GCA_003135995.1 Ignavibacteriota bacterium
CGGGAATCCAGAAAAGGTTTGTCATTCCCGCGAATGCGGGAATCCAGAAGTAACATAAGAATTTACATTCGTTTCTAATTCCGAAATAAGTTCATCGGGAACTTTGAAACGAGGAAATCATAATCTAAGACATTCCCAATCAGGGATTGGGAATGAGGAAAGTTAAATATTAAATGAAACTAATTACTAAAAACACACACCGCCGTCCGATTGGCGTATTCGATTCCGGAATCGGCGGACTCACGGTAGCAAAATCGCTATTCGAAATTTTACCGAACGAAAATATTATATATCTCGGCGATACGGCGAGGCTACCATATGGTACCAAATCAAAGGAAACCGTTATTTTATATTCAATCGAATGTTTAGAATTTTTACTTTCGAAAAATGTAAAAATGATTGTCGTCGCCTGCAACACTGCATCATCTGTGGCGGTTCCTTTTTTGCAGAAAATTACAAAAATTCCCGTAATCGGAGTGTTAATCCCGGGTTCGAGAGGCGCAGTAAAAAAAACGAAAAATAATAAAGTTGGAATTATCGGTACGCTCGGTACGGTTAAAAGCAAAGCCTACTCAAAAGAAATTCACAAAATTAATAAAGATATATCCGTATATTCACAGCCCTGCAGTCTGTTTGTACAACTTGCGGAAGACGGATGGACGGATAACAAGATTGCACAGCTTACTGCCGAAGAATATTTAAAAGGTTTAAAGAAAAATCATATCGATACGATGATACTCGGATGCACGCATTACCCGATTTTAAAAAACACGATTAAGAAAGTTATGGGTAAAGATATAACGCTCATAGATTCAGGCGAAGAAACTGCAATCGAAGTGAAAAAAATTCTTATTGACGAAAAATTACTGAACACACAGAAAGCAAAAGGCAGGCATAAATTTTTTGTAACTGATTTTCCTAATAATTTTCAACAGATAAGCGAAAGATTTCTTGGTAAAAAAATCTCAAACGTAAAAAAAGTAAAATTACAATGATTGGTGAAGAAGTAATTGAAATTTTTAAAAAAACCGGTGCACTGCTCGAAGGACATTTTATTTTAACGTCCGGGTATCACAGTCCGCATTATTTTCAATGCGCCAAAGTATTGCAATATCCTGAATACAACGTTATGTTTTCCCGCGAGATTGCTTCACATTTCAGAGGTAACAAAATAGATGTGGTTATCTCCCCTGCCATCGGCGGAATCGTGCTCGGAACTGAAATCGGAAGGCAATTGAACGCAAGAACAATTTTCGGAGAAAGGGAAAAAGGCATTATGACTCTTCGCCGCGGATTTGAAATCAAGAAAAATGAAAATGTGCTTGTATGCGAAGACGTTGTCACCACAGGCGGAAGTGTATTTGAAATCATCGAGTTGGTAAAATCTTATGCTGCAAATCTCGTCGGCGTCGGATTCATAATAGACCGTAGCAACGGAATTGTGGATTTCAAAACCGATCAGTTTTCACTTGCAAAAATGGAAGTAATAAAATACTCTGAAACCGAAATCCCCGCTTATCTCTCCAAAATCCCCGTAACAAAGCCGGGCAGCAGAACGATTTAATTATAAATGTTAAATTTAGGTCAAAAATTATTTTAAAAATATTTATATCATAAATAATCCTACATTCCTATAAAATTAAGGATAATATTTAATTATTTGTACCTTGAATTGCTTTTGATCTTAATATGTATCCAATTGTTGCTTCAATAATTTTTTCAACCAATTTGCTGGCTTTATCTTCCTTAGAAATCGGTAAATCTAAAAATCTTGCAAATCTTTCTAATTCTATTTTTTTTGTAAATAAATTATTTAAGAATATAGACGCTTCTTCTCTGCTTTTAATATTTTTTATTTGATCAAGTATTTCACCATAATTATCAACACTATAATTTTTTTCTTTTTTATTCCTTTTACTCTTAATATTACTTCTAAAATTAATAATAATCTCTATGTTATTCTCTGCTAAATTCATTAATTCATTTTCATCAAGTTTATCTAATTTATTATTCAATTCATTTAATACATATGAATATATATTAATAAATTTTTTAATTGCGAGTGTTTCCATTTTTTATATTTGATTTTTTAATAAATTCAGTTACAAATTCTTCCATCTCTTTTACAATGCCTTTAAATGTTTGATTATTATTATAAGCATTAAGTATTACAGGTATTCCGTATTGAGGTGAATCACCAAATAAGGATTTATTTTCTCTTACAAAAGAATCAAAAACGGGTATTCCAAGTTTTTTTGTTTGTTTTATAAATGGTCTAATCGTAGAAATAGGTACGTTAGCATATATTTGAATCATATTAAAAATTACTCCAAGTACTTTTGGATCTATTTTATTTATTTCACTACCATCATCAACATCTACATATTCATTAAAATCTCTAACTAATTCATTAACATTTCTTTTTAAATAATCGATACCTAAAGTAGATAAATAATCCGGTTTAGCGGGAATTAATATAAAATCAGAAGCAACAATTGCATTCTTGGTAACAATATTAAAATTTGGAGGACAATCAATTAATATTACATCAAAATCATCTTGATTAAATTTATTTATACCATTTGCAAGTCTACGATGAATTTTAATATAATTCTTTTTAGTTTGTTTGAGATTAGAGCCTCCCATTTGTGTAGCAAGTTCTAAATCCACATTAATTAAACCTAAATGAGAAGGTATTAAATGTAGTTTTCCTTTATCTTTTAACCTTGCATTTACTCTTTCAGGAACAAAAATTAAATCTTTTAATAGCTTAACTTCGCCACTTTCAAACGAATCAAACCAATCCTTAATTGTATTTGATTTTAAAAATCTTTTCTCCCATTCATCTGGGTTAATAAAAGAAAAGGTTAAACTTGTTTGTGGATCTAAATCTATCAATAATACATTGTAATTTCTCCAGGCCAATTCTGCACCAAGGTTAGCTGTTATTGATGTTTTACCTACTCCACCTTTATAATTTATTATTGAAACAATTTTCATTCTATCTCCCATTTATTTACTAAATTTAAACTATTTTCAATTAATAATCTATACTTTTTATGAAATTATACATAATTTTTAATAAATCTATCTAATTCTTTAAATGCTTTTGGAAATTTCCGTTTTCTTTCTTCCATATCATAAGGAATAACATAATCTGGAGATAAATATTTGTCTAATGCATTTTCTAAATATTTTGTTGTGGTTTGTTTCCAAATGTTACTTTTAATAAAATAACATTCAACAATCAATTCAATATTGTTTTTATTTTTTTCTATTTCATCAAAGTTGATCGTACACTTATAATTATCCGGACATTTAATACCATAAAATGGTATTTCAAATCCCTGGATATTATTAATTGATATTAGATTAATCCAATTCTTAGATATTTGATTTTCCTCTTTAAATGAATATATAATATCTTTATTTGCTCTCATTTTATCTCTATTAAAAAAATAATTGAAACGATCTTTTCTCATTAATAATCTTTTAGAATTAAAACTTTTAAGATTAATCANNTCCTGTTATTAAATGACAAAATTGATTTTGATTTACTTATATAAATAATTTTATTCTCATCATTTGTAAAATTTATATCTACAGTTGGATATTCCAAAAACCATATATAAGTAACTTTCTCGATATTTAATTTATCTAAAACGTGATCACATAATAAATAGAACCCATTATTTCTAAAAATTAAGTCTCCAATAAAATATATTTTAGTCATATATTCAATATATAATTCTTCGTTCGATTTCAAGCTAAATACCTTTTCAGTTATATTTAATGTTAATAATCTTGCGACTAAATCATTAAAAATATCTTCAAATATAATTGGTAAAAATGTAAGCTTTTTACTTTCTAAATAATTTCTATTTAAAGTTAAAGGAAGTTTCGCATTATAATCAAAAACAGATATAATAAGACTCAAATTATTAAATAAATGATTAAAATCAATATTTGCACCAGGTATACAAAATCCATTACAAAATATATTGTTATAATTGGTAATGCTAAAAATATCTAATTCAGTCAGCATATCGGACAAATAATTAGTATATTTATTTAATGAGAAAGTCCATGAAATNNCCAATTTTTATTATTTTCGTTATAATCAGGAATAAATTCATTATCGCTTAAATAAAAAAAATGATCTTGTATTTCAGAATCGATATTATAGATTATTTTAGGACTTAGCATTCTGTACCAAGTAAACCAATTCAATTTATTTTTCTCTGTACCATATCTTTTTTCTTCTAGATTATTAATTCTATCAACTACATCATTTCTGAGTCTAATTTTTATTTCGGTGCCTATATTGAAAGATATTAAATTAATTTCTATTTGTTCAGAATCAATAGAAGCCTTAAGAATATATCCCTTTTCTTCTTCATAAGATTTAGTTTGAAGTTCAATTGTATCTCCTAATAAGAACGACGCTAATACTCCAACTCCAAATNNAATATCACTATTAATAAAAGAAGCTCCGGCTTTGAAATAATAATTTATTAATATGTCTTTTGTCATTCCAATTCCATTATCTGACATTATAAAATAATATTCGCCATCATCAGTATTTTTACATATTGAAATATTGATTATAGGTTGATATTCTTTATATTCGGAACTTTCTTTACCGAAATTCTTTTCTATTAAAAATTGCCTTTCTCTACACGCATCCACAGCATTTTGTAATAATTCTCTAACACCGTAAGTAGGGTTTTTTCCATATAATGGTCCAACTAACAATTTCAATATTTCGGGTTCTGCATCAAAAATAATCTTTTCAGGTATATAATTTATCTTTTTAGAAAACTCATCTTTNNATTACCATATACCTCTCCAAGTACTGCCCATGTTGTATCAAATTCTTTTTGAATATCTTTAAAAAGTTTTGATAATTCTAAATACATTAAACTGTTAATTGGTTCTGCTTGAACAGTAATTAATTCGGGATCAATATTATTAAAATAAACATGAATGATGGAATTACCTTTTTCCCATTCTTGTTTTGATTTTGGGCTTGAGAAATCTTTAGTTTTTAATATTAGTGAATCTGCTCGATCAGGATTGATATGCATATAATCTGCTATTCTTAATAATCCCATTACATAAATAATTTTAATATCTAACGGATTACCACTACAAGTTTTATATTTATTTTTTAAATATTCGATAGCATTTCTCAGTGGAATACCATGGCTTCGACCAACTAAGCCAATTAAATCCTTCAAATGATTATTGAGCCCATAAGCAAAATCAATATTATTTCCACTTGAAGATGGAAATCCATTAATTGCAATTTCGTGAGCTAATCTTGGATGATTTCTTCGAACAAATTCACCTATTAGTTTTCTATCATTATCACTCAAATTTGATTTCGGGGATTCGTTTACGGATATATTCTTATCTCCAAAAATATCTAATAATTGTTTCTGATTAAATTTCTTAGCTTCTTGCAAAAACAATTCCCAACTCTTTAACCAATTATTTTTATCAAAATCTTTTATAATAATACTATCGTAGTTACCATTTATTAATCTTAAAAATCCCGGATGAGTTAAATGCATTCCTATATCATGAATTATAACTGATAAAATGATAATTGTAATATCTGTTGCATTTAAGTAAGCAAATGAATCTTCTGTTATCAATTTTTCTGTAGTATTTAATACACATTCAATATGATTTATACCATGATCTGTGTAACCTGGAAAAAATTCGAGTTTGTTATATGTTAATATTTTAGAAAAATCGCTCGCGGTTTTGTTGACTATCCCTAATTTTTCTTGATCACCTTCCAATTTCTTTTGAAATTTATCTGGAATCTTCATCTTATTANNTATTAAAAAATTATTTTAATAAATTCAAAATTATTAATTAATTATTTTCACGCTTTTAGTTTATCTAATAGTAAAACGTAAAGATACAAATATATTTAATGTATATATACTCTTTTTGGATATATTGGAATTAATTCCCTTTGGAAAACAAAATTATTAAAATCAACTTCTTGCCAATTTCTTATTTTATTTTCAGAATCTACTTCCACTATCAACAATCCAAATTGAAATAACTTAGAATTTTCAATCCTTTTGAAATATATTTTATCGCATTTACTTTTTTTAATATCATTGATATGAATACATACTTTCCACGGATTTTCTAAAGTGAATGTCATTAATTCTAAATCATTACCAAATATCATATTATCTTCATAAAATATTTCTTCATTATTGTAATTTATTATTTTATTCATAATTATTTATTTATTTTAATTGTTAAATTACATTGTAAAAAGTTCTTTGAATTGACGAATTTGAGAATGCNNTCTTGATTATTATTATTTTAAACTAATAATCCGAGAGATAAGATACCGTTTACAAAGAGGATTTTAAGATTAAAGAATATAAGGGACACTCAAGATAAGTAAAACTTAATTATTCTTATTATTTTCCCTTGACATTTTAATATTATTACCTTATATTACTATGGCTTTATATATTAAGGTGATTGAACCTTAAGAAATCCGGAATGGCGGGTTGATGCGTGCGTTCTATGCGTCCTGACTCGTCCGGATTCTTGTTTTTTGACATATGCAATTTAAAGAGTGATTCCAGCTAAGAGCGTGCTGGAATGACAAAGAGCGAGTGAAATGGTGAAATGCTTTTCTCGGTGAATCTCTGTGTCTTTCTCTGAGGTCTCTGTGATATGTTTTTTAATTCTTAAAATACCTAAATCATTGTTNNTACAAAATCCGTACGTTTTTTAATTTTAAAAATAATAAATATCTGAGATAATCCGAATAAATCAGTTTCATCTGCGTGCTAATTCTTATCATTCAAATAAAAGTGATACAAAAGTGGTCAAAAGTAGTACAAAAGTGGTTCGTTTTTAAAAATTGTTGTTCATAACATTTTTAAAATATCCGCGAAAATCTGCTTAAATTTGTGTTATCTGTGTTCCATAAACCAAAACCAGAACAAAACCGAACATTTCCGAACAAAACCGGTACAAAATCGATACGAAAATAAAAATTTTTTTGTAACAGGATTTTCGGAATGAAATTTCACCATGGAGAAACAGAGAAAAGCATTTTTAAAATTAAAAAAAATCATTGCAAATCATATAAATCATAAAAATCATTATCAAAATCTCTTTGCTCTATCTTGCAATTCTAATAAAATCGAAAACAGGAAACTTAAAACAGGAGATCCCCGACAGGAGCATTCGGGGATGACAGTTCGGTGGCATTTAAGAATGACAACATAATTAATTTATCATATTAAATCATATTAATCATAATTAATCATTATCGAATGTTCTTAAATTTAAAAATCTGTGTTAATCAGATTAATCTGTGTAATCTGTGTGCTATAATGTTGGTAGAATTAGTTTCGCTGAATAATCAGCGCGGTGAGGTCGTCTTTCTGTTCTGCGTTTTTCGTGAAGTTGTTAATGTCTGAGATTAAACTTTTTAAAAGTTCGGACGGGTTTTTTTCTATGTTGATATTTAAAAAATATTCCAGTCTTTCGAATCCGTATTCATTTTTATTTATATCCATAGCCTCCGTCACGCCGTCTGTGTATAAAATAATTTTATCGCTTTTGTTAAAGTCGAAAACCACTTCCGTATCACCCATATCTTTCGAGATATCGGGAACAACGCCGAGAGTAACTCCGTGTCTTTTGATTTTGAATAATTCCTTAGAGCTTCCGGAAACTTTATAAGGCGGTAAATGTCCCGCATTAAACAGCGAGCAGGTATTTTTTTCAGTATCGATGACGAGGAAAACCGCTGTCACAAACATATTCCTGTTTTGTGTTTTTCTTATCATCTTATTCAGTTTCGTAAATACGTCTTTCGGATTACTTGTATCTTCGAGAATAAGGTTCATACAGCTTCTCAGCCCGGAAAGCATAAGCGCACTCGCAACACCGTGACCGGAAACATCACAGATAAAAACTCCTGTCAGGTTTTCAGAAATTTTAAAATAATCAAAATAATCTCCCCCGACTTCATAAGTTGGCAATGACGTTGCGGCAATTTCAAGCTCACCGATTTTCATTTCATTTGCCGGGAGCATTGCAAGCTGTATATCTCTTGCATATTCCAGCTCCTTTTTCATTCTCCTGTTATCATTATCCCTTTTTGAATAAAAATCAAATTGCTTAAAAAATTTCTTCTGCCTGTTATTTTCACCTGTGTAAGATATAATAAAAAACATCAGAACCATAACAAGCGACCCGATTTTATCACCTATGGAAAAATTATTGAATATAATCAGCTCCGTTAATATCGGTATTCCGAACGTAAGTGTATAAAGCTGAATGATTTCATTTTTAGATAACCTGAAAAATATCAAAATTATACATACAAATAATATCGTCGAAATCATATCGTTGGATTTTTTATCGCCAACGTTTATGGTTAATCCCCCCTGATTTTGTTTATCGGCTTTCTGCACGAGCGCTTTTTTTACTTCCTCTTCTCCGTCCGGTTTGCTGAATAACTGTGATACAATTCCTGCGGATGTTATAGCAAGCAGAAATGCAATTAACACATAAAATAAATATCTTCTTATGTTCTGAAGGTTAAATATCTTTTTATAGAAAATGCGAAGAAATAATATTACGATTGTGAAAGATAAATACAAGAAAGGTGAAACACTTCCCGGCTCTTCTGAGAAGGATATTAAAGTTATCATTCCGAAAATAAATATTGCAAATAAAAAAAATCTTCTTAAAGTTTTAAGATTTTTTTCATTGCGAAATAAGTTGTAAGCATCGCTTCTTGTGTGGTCAAGATATTTATCGAAATTGACTAAAGTAATATCCATAAAATTTATTTGATTATTTTTCGGGAACGTATTGTTCCGGCGGCGCGGCGCCCTCACCAAAGAAAAACTCTTTCATCTGGTCTTCAAAAATTTTATCGCTCTGCGGTGAATTCATATCGAGTCTGTATTCATTCATTATCATCTTAAAATATTCAAGGAACATTTTGAATGCTTCCTTTGAAACGTTTTCATAAACTCTTTTACCCAGCTCGCCTAATATCGGCGGGCGGTCAAGACCGGGCAGGTCTTTGTTGAGCTTAACGCAATGTACTATTCTTTGTTCCGGCATAATATGTTTTAAATTTTTTTCTTTCCCCTCCCCTCGTAGGAAGGGAGACAATCGAATTTTTCTCTCCCCTCCCTTCGTAGGGGAGGGAGACAACCAAATTTTCTCTCCCCTCTCCTCGTAGGGGAGGGAAATAACCAAATTTTCTCTCCCCTCTCNNCCCCTCTCCTCAAGGAGAGGGGAAAACCGATTATTTATTTCGAAACGTCCGTAATTCTCTTTTCAAATACGGGATTTATCTCTTTTTGTTTCTCAACTGCCTCAATTATGAGGTCCCTGTCGAGAATATTCGTATCTTCCGCTTTGATTTCCTCGGGAATATCACCGAAATATTTTTTCAACTGCGACACAACATAATTATTCGTCGCAATTGTATAATTTGAATTTTCGTTAAAATCGTTTCCGCCGACTTTTATAGAGACAATAAAATCCTGAGTGCTGTCCTTCATAAGTTTCGAATCATACTGAATATTAATTCCCGACAATAAAATATTATCATCCCGCGATGAACCGCGCAGCATGTTCGAAATCATCTGTTTAAGAGCTTTTCCGCTGACGGAAAATTTCATCATTGAATTTCCGAATGGATTGATTTCCCAGACGTCCCCGATTGTGATGTTACCCGCAAGCATATCTTTCCGGATGCTTCCTGAATTTAAAAACGCAATATCCGATTTAATAATATCTTTAATTGCATCCGCTTCCCACTGACCAAGTGCGTTTTTCTTCCAGTCTGTGAGCACTTTTCCGATTGGTCTTTTCATTTCGGGCTCTATTGCCGCAAGCATATTTTCAACCTTTTCTTCCGCAGGTTTATCGTAAATAGTGGAATCAAAATCTGTTTCTATGAGTCTTCCGAAATAACTGACAACCGAATCTTTTTTAATATCAATTTTTAAATCAAGCTTTCCAAGCCACCTGCCGTACGAGCCCGCCTGGCATATGAGAACTCCGTTTATTACTTCGGGTTTGAAAATCGGNNGAGTGTGGGAGTGTCCGCCTATTATTATGTTAATATCTTTAGAATGTTTCTCTGCGAATTTTTTATCGACATCTTCACCGTTATGCGATAGTAAAATTACAAGGTTGCATTTTTCTTTTTTCAGTTCATTTGCATCTGCGGTAATAACAGAATCTGTGTTTAACAATTGAATACCGTCAACATTTTTTGGTACTGTTAATGTCATAAGTTCGATTGGAGAAACTCCGATTATTCCGATTTTAACTCCGTTGATTTCTTTGATTATAAAGGGTTTTCCAAATGTTCGTTTTTTATCTTTATAATAAAGGTTCGCGGATAAATATTTATAGTTGGCAAGTTTCAGGGCTGAATCAAGCGTGTACATCCCGTAATCAAAATCGTGATTTCCCAAAACAAACGCATCGATATTAAAGAGATCTAAAAGCTGTATCTGTGAAAACCCTTTGGTTATAGACGATATTGGTGTTCCCTGGTATTCGTCACCGCCGTTCAGCAAAAGCGATTTATTATCCCTGTATTTATTTACATATCCAAGTAAAGAAGCCGTACCGCCAACGAATATTTTTTTGTTTTCGCCCGTAGAATCTTTTTTGGTAATCGAATACGGCATATTGCGGGCATGAAAATCATTCCAGTGAAGAATAGTGACTTCCTTTACGTTACCATCCTGCGCATAAACAAAATTAAAGGATAACGATATTACTATTAATAAATAAAATATTTTTTTCATATTAAACTCTTGAAATATATTTATAAAAATCTAAGCTATAAATTAGAATTTATAAATATAAAATTAAAACCAATTAATAAACTGATTATAGTAAATGTATAGGAAAGTAAAAATTCCGTTATTTAGAAATTATATACGTCAGAATTTAAAATAATATTATTTTTTCGGCAAGTTCGCAATTATACCGTAAAGCTTATCATCCAATGATACTTTAATGCCTTTCAGCCTGACATTCATTGTATCTATATTTCTGTTAATTTCCTGAAAATTCTTCTCTGTATATTTATAAGACAGGTAATTATAATAACTTAGGGAACCAAAAATTAAAGTATTAATAACTATGGCAAATGTTAAGAAAATTTTCACAATTCCTCCGTGTTTTGATTTTTTATAAATTATAAATAATTAATCGTATATGCAAGAAACATATAATAACAAATAAATCGGAATTCGGGATTATTAAAATTGTTTTTATCTATTTCCAATAGTGGTATGGAAGAACATATTGTTAAAAAACGCAGATAATTACAGGTTGTTTTATTATACCGTTTTATATTTATTAATTTTTTTATTTAGAAAAACCTTTTCTGATATTATTTAATAAGTAACATGAATTTAGTCTCTTTAAAGTTTTCAGTTTCTATCTGATAAAAATATATTCCACTCGGATATTCAGAAGCCTCCCATTTAACGATATAACTACCAGGTGATTGAGTTCTATTAACAAGTGTTTCTATCTTTCGGCCAAGTATGTTAAAAACATTGAGTTTTACAAATTCAAATTTAGATATTTCATATCTTATGTTAGTTGTCGGATTAAATGGATTCGGGAAGTTTTGTTGCAACGAATAATTAGAAGGAAAAGTTTCGGAATTATAATCAATGTTTGTAATTTCCGACACATTACGTTTCCAAACCGATTGAAAGTCAGTACCAACAAATAAAATGTTATTTACAATAATTAAAGAAAGGGCATTCGGTGTGAAATTAAAACCCTGATTTTTTAATATCCAATTATTTCCATTATTAGTTGATACGAAAACCCCATTCGGAGTTCCTGCGAATAAAATATTTCCATTTGAAGATGAAAGCGATTGAATATTTGGATTAGTTAATCCATTATTAATAGCAATCCAGTTTCCGCCATTATTCGTCGAACGATATACCCCACCCAAAGTACCTGCGTATAAATTAGATCCGTTTGAGATAGAAAAAGATTGGATAGAACCTGCATTTGTTAAACCGCTTGAATACCAATTTGCCCCGTTGTTGGTTGAAACGTAAACTCCATAATTATATGTCCCGGCGAAAAGATAATTTCCATTTGTTATCATTGCGTATACAGTTACATTAGATAAGCCACTTACAAACCAGTTTGCACCATTATTGGTTGAAATAAAAACGCCACCGAGCAAAGTTCCTGCATAAATACCAAAATTATTTGAAGTTAAGGATCGAATAATTGTATTTGTTAATCCAACATTTACAGGATACCAGCTTGTTCCATTATTGCTTGACAAGAATACTCCACTATCAGTTCCTGCAAAAAAATTATTTCCACTTGAAGTAAAACTCCGAACACAGGAATTAAAAAATCCATTACTTATTTTCGTCCAATTTCCACCATTATTATTTGATTGGAAAACTCCACCACCACCATTTTGATTATCAGATCCAGCGAATAAATTTACACCATCCGTATAGAAAGAACAGACATGTTGATTTGGTACATTACATACTGCCCAATTAGCACCATTATTGCTTGAATAAAAGACCCCTTCTGCATTTGTACCCGCAAAAATATCTATCCCATTTGATGCTAATGGTATTACATATTTACACAATAAACCTTCATTGACAGAGGTCCAAATTCCGCCATTATTGGTTGTACGAAAAACCCCACCACCCCATGTTCCAATAAATATATTATTTGCGTTAAACGCGAATGAATAAATAATTTTATTCGTTAAACCATTACTTATAACAGTCCAGTTATTGCCGTTGTTAGTCGAATAAAACACTTGTCCTCCCCAGGTTCCGGCATATAAATTTGTTCCATTTGCCCCAAGAGCATAGACATATAGATCTGTTAATCCGCTATTAACTGCAACCCAATTATTTCCGTTATTAGTTGACGAGAATACACCTCCGCCTCCTGTCCCAGTAAACAAATTATTTCCTATTACAGCAAAATCATAAATGTGTTGTCCTGTTAAACCAACATAAGTCCAATTTAATCCTAAATTTGTAGTGCGGAAAACCCCACCATCAAAACCCCCTGCGAATAAATTAGTTCCAATTGCGGCTAATGTACTAATATTTAGGTTTGTCAAACCATTATTAACAGATATCCAATTTGTTCCATTGTTTGTAGATTTAAAAACTCCACTACCATCCGTTCCCGCAAATAAATTATTACTAATGGTGTCGAATGCATAAACTATCGAATCTGTCAAACCACTGTTAACACCTTTCCAACTTTCCCCATTATTTGTAGAAAGAAAAACTCCAGCCCCATACGTTCCGGTAAACATGTTATTTCCGAAAATACCAAAACCTCTTATCCATCCTCCACCCGGGCCACTTGTTTGAACCCATTGAGCAGAACAATTTTCAACTTTGTAAATATTATAAATACAAATCATAAGAATGAATATTGTAAATTCTAAAAACCGTATATGTTTTTTCATAATATTTTTATTAATGTTTTATTCAATTTTATTAAACTTTTATTGTGTATAAGAAAAAATCTAGAATTTTGCTGGATACAATTATCCTTAATAAGTTCGGATATGAAATTGTATAATGATTTTGATTTTACGATTAATATCTTGAAATAAAAAGATCCTCGTTATCAAAATATAATACTTACTGTAAATATACTTAATTTGGCTAATAAATACTCCAGATAAAATATTCAATCATCAACAATAGTCTGGCAATGTTAGATATTTTTGAATTTTGTAAATGAAAATAAATTTTTATAAATATCTATCTAATTTTCATAAAATTAACGTAACATACATTTAGTAACACGTGATAAGAATATTATTCCCTTAATCTGGTAAATTGAGAAAATATTAGAAAACATTATTTTATTAGCGATTTTTATGAATTAAAATGTCTTTATATATACATATCAATTTAAAGTTTTTCAAAATATTAAAACATTTAGTTTATTATGTTAAAGAAATATTTTTTATCTGCAATACTGATTCTTTTTGTCGTTGTCAACACTGTTTATACTCAGGATATTAATCAGCAAATAGACGGATTACTTGAAAAGTATATGAAATTGCAGATATTCTCAGGAGTGGTTCTGGTTCCAAAAGACGGTGAACCGGTTTATAAAAAAGCCTTTGGATATTCCGACTGGACAAGCAAAACTGACAATAACACTTCAACTCTTTTTAATATATGCTCGATTGGTAAAGTATTTACGCACGCAATTATTTTGCAACTTGCTAATGAGAGTAAACTAAATCTTTCGGATGCATTAAATAAATACATAACGGTTTTTCCCGATGAAATTGCAGGTAAAATTACAATCGATATGATAATTGAAATGAAAGCCGGATTCGGAGATTATTTGAACGACCCTGGGTACAACAAAAACCGGGAAAAATTTAAAACCGTTAATGATTATCTTGAACTTATAAAAAATGAACCGATGCTGTTTGAACCCGGAACGAACAGGGAATATTCGAATTCGGGATATGCCGTACTTGGAGGAATAATCGAAAATGTAACAGGAAAATCTTATGCAGAAAACCTTAAGGAAAGATTTTTTAATCCGCTCGGAATGAAGGATACATATTATAAACAAATGGAAGATAATCTTTCGAACTGCGCGAGCGGAACAAGAATATTATTTAACGGAAATAAGAAGAGCGGAATGATGGAAGCTTCACCTTCACCTGCCGGCGGCATATATACCAATGCAGATGATTTGCTTAAATTCGACAACGAGTTAAGAAAAACAAAAATTTTCGGGAGTTTCATAAAAAGAGCAGGCGGGACACCTTTCTGGAATTCTGTTCTTATTGAAAAAGATGAGCATTATACGATTATTATTCTTGCGAATTTTACCCGGGTATCAGAAGAAATGTACAGAAGAATAAACGCTATACTGGACGGAAAGCCTTATCCCGAGCCCGAATTGCCTGCTGATATGCAAAACTACAAAATTATGAAAGAACAGGGTGCGGAAGGTTTGGAAAAAAATCTGAAAAATGTTTTAGAAAGCAATAACATCGAATATGACGATATGTATTTAAATATGTTCGGATACGGTCTTATGGAAAACGGAGAACTTGATATGGCAATAGAAGTTTTCAAACTTAATGCAAAGTTATTTCCGGGAATCGCAAATGTGTTTGATAGTCTTGGCGAAGCGTATATGAACAAAGGTAATAAAGAACTCGCAATTGAAAACTATAAGAAAGTTGTTGAACTTCAGCCGGGGAATAAACACGCTAAAGAAATGCTGGATAAACTAAACAGATAATTATAAAAATTAAAAAATGTGTATAATTCCATATAAATTAAAAATCTCAAATGTTTTTCATAACCTTCTTTTGATATTGACAATAATAAACTATATTTCTAATATTGTGAGAGAGCCATCTTACCAATTATACACATTTATCGAATTAAATTCCTGATGGCAAAGCGAAACCTCATTCTTTAGAGGAAACACAATCTGAAAAAAAACAGATATACCAAGTAAAAACAATTTGTAAATTTTAAATAAAAAATTATGAAAATAATAATTACTATTTTATTTGTAATGTTCTTTTCATTTACTTATAGCTTTGCGCAGGATACATCAAATACCGATTCTGTTCCGAAAAAAGTATTTGATAAGGCAGTTTACAATCAATTTACAAAACTTATAACAGGGAAATCACTTAATAGTGTAGGAAACTATGTGGCAACAGATATTAATTTGCCTGAAGCCAAAATATCATACCTGATTAATTTGGGGTATACCTCTTTTCTCCAGATTACCGCAAGTGGTGGAACATCAGATGGTTTTTTAGCATTTTTCAATAATACAAAATTTAATTCCAATTTTGCATTGGATTTACAATACAATTTTTTCTTTAACCCGCGCAGTAAAAACAGTATTACATATACACACGACCCGGTCGATGTATATAATAGCAATTTAAGGCAAATAAATTATGACAGGATCAGAGGCCTTTCCTTCTACGAGAAAAGATACGATTCTGTTCGTGGAAACGAAATAATTAATATGAGAAATAAAATTCAATTTCTTAATGACTCAGTAATTGCGCCTTTAACTGACGAAAGAAATAATACAACTTATATTCATAAAAAGAAAATTGATTCTCTTAGTTATATTATTGATACTACAAATGTTCGAATAGATAGTCTTAATTACATAATAAATAATTATCCCGGTAAGGAAATAGCACAATCATACTTTTTAGATAAAATCTCAGAAAAGTTAAGATCAAACGAATTAGTCTTAAATGTTAGTGGTTGCAGATATGGATGGTTTTCTTTAGGATATAAAGTTAACAACAATGATTTTAATTATTTTGATCCTCTTCTGGGGTTTAATAGTCAAATCAGTAAAAAAACATTCTTAAGCCATGAAATCAGGCTTCAATATTCTTTTTATAATTGGGCGCTAGAGCAAAATCAATCTTATTTTTGGTGCCTTGGTTCATCGTTTAAATATAGCGATAATTTTTCAGATTTGGATAAACTGGAAATATGGAATGAAATTCATTATGATACCAATATTATTTATAGAAAATCTGTAGATAAATTTTATGCATATACCGGCGAATATAAAAGAGATATTAAAACTTTAAAATTGTACGGAGATTATTTTCATTATTTTTTTTCGAATAATATTCTTGCGATTCATGGTAACCCTGAACTATCTTTTAAAGACATAGAAAAACCCTCGTGGAATTTAAGTCTGGGGTTATTAATTTGTCTCTTGAGCAGCAAGGATAATGGTGCGTCTGTCATAAATACAGTAATTTATTATAGATTTTTCGATGTATTCAAATCCACAGAATCATCTTCAAAACTTTATAATTTTAACGATTTTGGAATAAAATTCTCGTTTCCATATAATTTCCTTTAATTAATTATTTTTAATATTAAATATTAATATTATGAACACAGACAACAAAAAAAACGAAGACCAACATAATTTGCATTGTGCTTATTGTAAAACGGACGCAAAAATGGTTGGTGAATGGCATCAAGACATAAATCTTGCTTATAAAGATAAAAATGATCATTTAAAAGAACACAATGACCATGATGTAAAGATAATGGATAAGCAAGAAGAGTCTTAAATATAAAAATTATTTTTATCTGCCATATTGTTAAACTTAATAGTTCAAGTAAATTTTTCATACTTGTCAGGAGTCTTCATTTAGGAATGTAGTTTTAAGTTCTGATAATCATATCTGATGTATCATCCTTGATATTTCTGACAATGGGAGCCGTTCTTTATATATTTTCATTTTATTTCTGATTTTTTGTACGTTGTGATTATAATTATGTTTATCGGGATAAATTTAAAACCGTCAATGATTATCCTGAACTGATAAAAAATGAACCCCTGCAATTCGAACCCGGAACGGGCTAGGATTGGGAAACAGGAGAAACACCCGCTACAACTCTTGATTAAAAAAATGCGGAAATCATACTCGTATGAAATCCGCATTGATATAATAAAATGTACCTGTTTACTTTATTAACATTGCCTTCTTTGTCATTATAATTTTTTGTCCGTTACCTTCCGCTATGAGCCTGTAGAAATATACTCCGCTTGCGAGATTTACGCCGTTAATTTGAACTGTATAATATCCAGCCGGTCTTTGTTCATTCGCAAGTGTTAAAACTTCACGTCCGGTCATATCGTATAATTTAATCGATATTTTACTATCAAACGGCAGGCTGAAATCAATCTTTGAAACAGGATTGAATGGATTAGGATAGTTCTGTGAAATATCATATTTGACAGGAATTCCAACCTCCACTACATTACTCAAATTAAAATATGTATAGTTGCCGTTATAATCTACCTGTTTCAATTTATAATTATATTTTCCTGAGTTTAAATCTCTATCCTCAAATGAATAATTCGATGGAGTTGTCTTTGTCTTGTTCCCCGCCACGAAACCAACTTTTGTCCATATACCTTTGTCACTCTGAGCAGTGCGAAGAATATCAAATCCGGAATTATTATTTTCCGATGCAGTTGTCCATTTTAATATTACATTTCTTCCCGATACGTTCGAAGTAAACGATGAAAAGTTAACAGGCAACGGAGCATTCCCGTCTCCGAAAGAAAATGTTGAAAATGAATTTAAACCTGTTACAGCGATAGTTTTATCGGTTGTATTCGGCGTCGATGTAAATTGCGTCCAGACTGATGAAGAATATTTAGCTATTCTGAATAAACTTTCCGAACTTATTGTGCCCTGACGGGCTAAATTATATTTATTTACAATATCATAAAGATATCCGCTTCCATCAGGTACGGTAATAGTTAAATTCTCGTTTGCATATAAACTGGAACCTCCCGCGTTTGGCGGATTTACACCCGGTTCAAATACAGCTGAGATAGTTGTAGGTAATGTTCCGCCATTTGCATGCCAGGTGATAGTTGCAAGAGTAGTACCTGCAAAACTAATTATAGAATTTCCGTTATCTGCTATGCTTCCGGATATTGTCAGATTACCTGAAGAAACTACAGGTGTGAATTCATAGGCACCAATATCAATCGCACCGGTTGTTACTGACGTACTGCGCGGATTACCATTAATATCCGTCGAAACAGCACTCAGAGGAAACGCTCCTGCATTAACATTCCAGCTGTTAACATTATTAACATCCGGCTGTAAATTAGTCGGAGATGTAAATCCGGGGTCAGCCGTTATGGAAAAAATGTCTTTTCCCGTTGCTGTTGCCCAATCGGATAATGTTAATGCCGTTATAGTCGTTGAAAATTTGCCGATTGCTGCAACGCCTGTACCGGTTGGATTTACGTAGTAATTATTAAAATCTATATCCGTGAACTGTGTGTTATCACCTTGAGCATATATTGCACAGGAACCATAACCTGATGAACCTGCAAGTCCTAAAGTATTTACAATATTATTATTCCTTACATCTGCCGATGAACCCGCTCCCAGACAAATGCCGATTGACATTGCTAATCCGAGATTCAATGTATTTCCGTACAGATTAATTGAATTATTAAAAATGCTAATACCTGATTGTGTACCATAAAGATAAATAGCCATCGGGTTATTTCCTAAATTTCCGACATAATCATACCCGACGCCGTAAATATTATAAATTACATTATTACTTATTGTAATATTTGACGGTGAATTTCCGGAAGAGATTTTTATTGCCTGTGCACAGTAACCGTTACTTCCGCCATAGCCCAGGTTATAAATTTTATTTTTTTCAATTACAGTATTTTTATTTCCTGCATCAACCCAAATTCCGTTATCAAGTTCATCATCTGTGTTATCAAAATTTGCAATATTGTTTCCGCTTATTATTGCTCCATTGAACCCCTGTATATATATACCACAGTAACGAATTGCATTTGAACCTATCGAATTAAGGTCATTGCCTGAAATATTCAAACCACTTCCGGTTCCTAAAGCTGTGACAGAAGTACCATAAATACCATAATAAGATTTCTGTATACTATTATTTTGAATCGCTATTCCATTAAAATAACCTCCCGAAAAACTAAAGTCTGTCATTACAACTGCCGTACTTGTATTTATCCCGTTTATAAGATTACAATTTATCACTCCGGAACCTGTAATGGGAGTAGTTCCCAATGAAGTGAAAGCGATTACTTCAGGCGATAGAGTAGATGTATTAGAAATCGTTAAGTCCCTGGTTGTACCGCTCGTAGAATTAGAGCCATCAATAGTAAAATAATTGCTGAGAATTCTAAAAACGGGAATATAATCTGATGACGTCGATATAGACGTCGTTACTCCGGTATTTGGTTTTATGGAAATCGTATTTGTAGATGAAGGCATATTTTCATTTGCTATATTTATAACAATCGGGTAAGATTCACCCGTTGTATAGGAAGCATCATCCAGCAATAATCTTGTAACTCCTCCAACTCCACGAAAATTTAAATCCGAAACCGCACCTGTAATTGTAGCATAGACACCATTGATATTCATCGGAAAACTGAATTCGGGATGTTCGGACTTTAATATATGCAGCGGTCCGTTATATTTTTTCCCGTTTTCCATCGGTATCCAATCAATCTGTTCAACTGTTACAGATTTTTGTTTTACTTTCAGCAAACCTGATTTTGATTTACTGTCGCTATTTATTTCCTGCACAAAAACATTTTTAACTACTTTCTTTACAACTTTCTCGAAAGTAATATGTTTACCCATTATTCTGTTAAAAGCAGTTAAACCAACAGTAATATCACCGCTTAAAGGCGAATACGTGACAGTATAATTGCTCGGGAATGTTGGCGGAGTCGCAGCGGCAGGAGGGTTTGCAGTAAATCCACCTGCTCCACCTGATGGAAATGCTCCGACAGTTGGAGTTGCAGCTGAATCCTGTGCAACAATATAATAATATACAATATCTGCAACAACTACACCGCCTCCAAAAGTAAACTGATAATTATTTCCGCCGATAAATGTACCTGTTGCTGAATTCCAACTACCCGTATCAATTTTCCAGTATAAAACCGGTAAACCAATACCTGTCGTCGGAACGCCATCCGAGTCAGTAATTGTTGCGGTTAAAGTTCTGCTTCCTGTGCTATTTGTATTAATAAGTGGTGTGTACGATATTATCGGAGGATTTAAATCTGCGGGATTTTGAGGTGTTAATCCCGTTCCCGATAGATTTGCTGCCGCATATTGCGTAAATAATATTGCTGAAAGCAATACTGCAATGATGAAAATGTTTAGCGTTTTCATAATTATTATATTTAATTGTTTGCAGTGTATTTATTTATTAATTAAATAATTGAGTTTATTTCCTCACTTTATTACCCGAAAGTACTCTTTTCACAGAATTAGCAGAATCGCGCATCCGGACATTTTTTCTGAAACAAGAAATGAGTAAATATTTATTACAAGTAATATTTTTGTTTAAATTAATTTTCATGAATAAAATTATTATTAAAATTTGTTTAAAAAATAAATTTTTAATATTAATCTTAATCTTTGCAAAATTAGAACTGGAAAGATTTAATATTAAATTTTTATTAAACTAAGAGTACTGGTTAGTTTTGATAATCGAACAATTCTCCCTCTTAAAAAAGCCTTTTGGGACAGACCTTGATTATCGAATAAATCAACTTTCCATACTGCTATTCATTACTTACTTGCAAGAGTTTTCTTAAACTCAATCATCGTTTATTTAAATATATTCATACGTACACTTTTTGTCTTATACAGGAACAAATATTTCTTAAGCTTGTTTTGTTCCGACCATTTAATGTTTAATATCGAACAAATAACATGGTATAAAGTTCCTGTAGAAATAGAATGTTGAATAACAAAGATGAGTCGCCGGTTTTTGGAAATATTATTAAAACAAAAAAGGAGTTATACAGACGGATAACTCCTGAATTTCAGAATAGTGGTCGGATTTTTTACGTTGATTTCATCCTACTGAAATAAAAAAATTAAAGAATAATAAACTCTTTATGAGTATTATTATAAATAATCCATTTAAATTAAAGCAAAAGGGTTCGTTATAAAACCTTAAAATATTTATTCTATCGTAAATTCTTTGGATATCGGTGATGAGTTATCAACGGCAATCTTTACTGTTACGGAATATTTGCCCGGCTCTAAATCAGCATTTGGCTTAAAGGTTGAATTCACAACTCCGCTTTCCGTTTCCACTTCTGCAGTTCCCATACTTTCACTTTCGTGTTTCCATTCAAAAGTTACTTTTGTTTTCGAGGGAGCATTTTTAAGATTTGCAGAACAGTAAATAACCGGGACATTGCCGGGTAATGAAACTAAATCACCGTTACATTCGCTTCCATTTAACGAAGAACACACTTTTACGTCTGAAAGATTGGCAGTAGAAACACTACAGGAAGGAAATATACTTGTAAAACATATTGCACTTAAAAAAGACAGTGCAAGAATTAATTTTGAAATATTCAAGATTTTATTCATACTTTGGTTTTTAAAATTAAACATAAATTCAATAACAACAATTAATTAAAAAAAGTTGTTATTTAATATTTTTTTTCTACATACCTTTTTAAATACGGCGGTTGATTTAGATACTTAAAATATTGCCTGCTTGCAATGGTATGACAAAATCCCAACAACCAAATTCTAGCAGAAATATCTAAACTGAAAATCTAAATTCGTGAGACTTTTATTCTGTGGAATTATTTCGATTTAATATGTGTAATGTCATTTTGATTTTGATATTTGTAGAAAGCGGATAAATGACAGTCATTGCATTTTGAATATACACAGGAATTGACGAAATAAATTTAAATCACTTACATCAAACTTCAATGATATACACTTCTCTTGAATGAATAAAGGATTAGTTCTTTTTTCAATCCTTTGGACGATTGCGTTAATCATTCTCCCTGTATAGCTTTGTTTATATTAAAAGAATTTTGAACAGGTATGTTGATTTGGTAAGATATCTCAATATATCGGAAATGAGAGATGAAAGCGGTGATAAGAATAAATCTAAATGTCCAGTAATAATATATGCGATTTTAAATATTTCAATTTATAAATAATTAAATAAAAAGGTGAAAATAAAATGTCTATAATAACTGTGCTAATCACATTGGTTGTAGTTGGGTTTGTTATGTGGCTGATAAATCGAATTCCAATGCAGAGAACAATAAAAACAATTGTTAATGTAGTAGTCGTAATTGTCGTTGTAGTCTGGTTATTCAAACTTTTTGGCTTGTGGGCTTATTTATCAAACATAAAAGTTTAAATTTAATAAGAATTGTGTTCGTGTAACTTTCTTTTAGGGTTCCCGATTTGACCAATATATATTTTTAAGCGGATAAAGAATGTAATACGTATGTATAAAACATCTTTAATATTTTTTCGTCCCGATGGACATCGGGACGA
>PNBM01000047.1 GCA_003135995.1 Ignavibacteriota bacterium
CCGTTTAATCCGACAACAAATATTCGGTATTCAATTCCCCGAAACGGATATGTAAGATTGATTGTTTATGATGCGCTTGGACGTGAGGTTGAAACACTTGCAAATGAAAAGCAATCCGCCGGTACTTACGAATCAAAGTGGGATGCCTCGAAATTTCCAAGCGGAATATATTTTTATNNTAATCATAGTCCCGATAGCGAAGTGTATCGGGAATTTTGATAAAATAAAAAATTTGTTTTAAAATTATTTTAAGAGCCGGACGTTTATTCTTCCGGCTTTTATTATTCATAAACAGAAACAGCGTGCGTTAGCTTTAACCTCCGGTAACGTGTTTGAAAAAGATATTGTACATTACTTTCCAGAAATATTTCCAGTCGGTTTTAAACGGATGCTCGTCATAACTATCGAGATATCTTCTTTCCGAATCCAAAATTTCTTCAAAAGTCTTTGGCATATCCGCGAAATATGGCGGAATTAAACCGGGTTTATAATTGATGCGGCGTTTACGAATAGCTTCATCATACATATTGTAATAATGAACAGAAATCGGTCTGACGCCGAATAACTTCAAATCACCCTTCAATAAATTCCATATCATAGGCAGTTCATCGAGCCAGTATTTGCGCAATAATTTGCCCCAGTGAGTTACTCTGAAATCTCCGTTAAACTTACCGCTATCTTTTAAATGATTATATTTACAAATAAATTCCTGCAGGTATTCCGAAAAAGGATGCATAGTCCGGAATTTATAGACATTTATAATTTTACCGTTTTTCCCTACACGTTTTAACTTGATAAAAAAACCGAATGAGGGGTCTTTATCATAGGCAGGTTCTTTTATTCGTTTCGCGGTAAAATAAATTTGCTTGTTAATTTCTTCATAACCAATTATCTCGAAGCCGCAGGAGACCAGCCTTCCCAATGTTTCTGCAAGCGATATGAGCCGGTTTTTCCCGTTTGTAATCGGATAATATAATTTCTTTGTCACACATATTTTCGGGAGTGCTCTTTTAAAAACAAAGTCGACCGCATAAAAAGGAAATGCAAGAATTGCAGGGACTTTTTCAAATATCCTTTTTTTCCTTTGATTAAATGTTTCAACATTCCCGATGAATATTCCGCCCTGTACAAGTTTGCTGTTTACAGATTCAAAAAATTTATTTATATAACGAATATCGTTAATTTTATGAATATTAATAATGCTGTGAACTTTATTTTTCAGAACTTCAATATGGGTTCTTAAATTTGTTTTATTTATCACAGGATTATCATTCTCTTTTATATGTTTAAATATATAAAAGGCTAAAGCAGGGTCAAGGTCTCTGACTGCTACTGTCCGTACGTCGTCATCTAATAACTTGAAAAAGATATTGTAAATTCTTTCAAACAGAAGATGATTTGAAGTTTTATTCTTAGGAATATTTTGTTCAACTTTAGGCGGATTGTAATTATAAATCAGTTGTTGATTTACGGAAAGATTATTCGTGTCTGCATCTAACGGATTTTTCGAAATAAAATTCTTATTGACGGGAATATCATACCCGTTATTCGTTAACGGATTTTCGAAACCCGATTCCAGTGCCAGCGGGTAGGAATTATCATCTTCATAAAAATTATTACCGGAACCGGAATTAGAACCGGTTAATACATTAGCTTTTCTTGATATCATACTCGCATTATAATATAACTTTTTATTCATATTCATCTTATTGGCATATACACCGCTCCACAAATTACTTTTAAATTTATTTTGATATTCAGGATTTTCATTCATTATTTTTTTACTGTTCGGATAATTTTCGATGAACCATACCATAAAAGCCGTTACATCGATTTTATCGGCTAACATATCCTGTCTTCGCTTTTGCCATTCCTTTTTCAGATTCGGAGTGTCTAATAATTCAACCGCCTTTTCAAGAACGCCGTTAGAATTTCTGAAGCCGTATAATAATCCGTAATTTTCCTGTTCTTTCAGAGTACCGGCAGAGATAGAATTGATATAGAGTGCAGGAGTTCCTATCATAGCACATTCGGAAGCCATCGTCGCCCCTTCACCGATAAACATAGTAGCATAATGTAAAACATCGTGCATCTTTTCAGGTGAAATATTTAAATGATATTTTTTCATTTCGTCGGGTAACTCTCCTTCTGAAGAAATCAGGACTTTTCCGTATTTAGATAATTCAAAAATCAATTTCTTTTTCATTTCATAATTTAAACCGTTCTGCATAAAATCATGACTTGCATTCCAGGAGACATAACGGAATATAAAATATTTTTGGTCTTTTTTAATATCGATGGATTGCAGTGTTGCAGGGTTAGGGCTGAACCATTTCGGATGTAAATAACAAAGCTCCATGTAGCCGTCAAAAAATATTTGTTTTTTTCCGAAATTCTTATAGAAACAGGATGGAGTTAAAATTGTATTTGTAAAAGGTAAACACATTGTATGTTCCAGCTTAGCGTTTTCAGAATCGTTAAATGCTATGTGATGTTTACCAAGCAATTTTGAAACGTGGGCGGCATAGGGTGAACCGAAGCTGAGAAATAAATCGGGCTGATATTTTTTAGCATATTTATACAGAACATTATCTCCCTGAACAATATAAATAAGTTTACCCAATAAACTTTTTTTGCCCTGTCCTCTTGATTTGTATTGTAAGCTGTAATGCTTTAATAACGGAATTGCAACTTCTTTATTTCTTGCCGTTATAAAGAAATCATGTCCTTTTTGCCTCATCAGTGTAATGAAATTCCGGAAGTAATGAACATGCGCCGGGTGACCTATATCAATAAATATTTTCATATTATCCTCTCAGGATTTAAAGTTTTAAATTATCTTTAAAAAGAGGGAAGGCAATATTGCCCATAGCATTTTGCGGAAAACAAAAATACTTAATGCTAAGGTAGATGATGCTGTACAGGTTATGACTCTAATTAATATACGAGTAAATACCCGTTCCCCCAATATCAACTATCTGAATAGCTGAAAATTTGTATATCTTAGTTCAAGAGCTTTAAATTGTATTCTTCACAAGTGCTTACATTATCTGTTGTCAGAATATTTATCCCCTACAATAATATTCCGCAATTTTAAAATAACAGGCACTTGTTTTTCCGGATTTATTAAATATTCGAACATCGGAGATATTACTTTGTAAAAATTTATTTATATTAGTTTTTAAGTATTAAATAATAATTTATTTTCAATCACTTTTTCTGTTCGATAATGTAAAATCGTTCTATAAAGTGATTCCAGTCTTTCATTTTCTCTCATTAAATTTATTTTCTCGTAGACAATATCGTAAGCGGATAATAAATCAAGATTATGATTTCCGTTCAGGGCAGTATTTATTTTTTCCGCTAAAGCTTCTTCATCACGCGCGGGACATACCAGTAAATGTTTTCCGGGTATAAATTTAGAGTAGAGCCAGGGTAAATCCGTTACAACATTCGGAGTTAGACATGCCATGCTCTCGTAAACAGAGAACGGAGACGAATCGCTCGACGGAACCGAGATGTTAACATCTGCATCACGGTAAAAATATTTCAGATTCTTGATTCTGTTCTGATGACCGGCGAATAATATATTTTTTTCTAAATTATGTTTTCTTATAAATCCTGACAACTGAGAGTTAAGCTGGTCCTTTTCTGCTGTTAAGATGTAAATACAACCGGGAAAATTCTTCCTGACGGTCAAAATGCTTTTAATAATGGTATCTATATTATATATCGGGTTAACAACTCCTCTTGAACAAAAAACAATTTTACGATTTGATAAATTATATGTCTTTCTTATAATATCCTTCGTAACGTTTTTATTGAATATATTAAAGTCGATTCCAATTTCTATTATTTTATTCATATGATTATTTTCGGGTGCACCGTATTTCAACCCTGACTTATAGGCTACTTCAGAATCCTGAACAACTGCATCGACTTTCTTATACATAAATCTGTAAAAAGGAATTAAAAATTTAAAGCGTTTTGGCGTAAGTATAACGTCAGTTCCCTGATTTTCAATTACCTTTAAACCTTTACATTTATAGTAAAGGTAAAATAAGTTTAATGCATTAACAACGTGTAACACATCAGGATTAATTTGTTTTAGAATTCTTTTTATTTCAAAATAATGAATAACTCTTTTTACAAAAGGAATTTTATCCAGAATTGTTTTTCTGAGCTTTATTGTTATTAAACCGTCCGGTTCCGAAACGGTTTCCCCTAAATCAAACATTATAGAAAAAACTTCGTGATTATTTTTAATAAAATATTTTATTCTTTCCAGAGTGTAAGGGTCGTTTGCTCTGTGTAAAAATGCTATTTTTAATTTATTTCGATTCATATAATTCTTTTATGACTTTTTTTGTAATCTCATTCTCCTGACCGTACCATATCGGTAAACAGGCATGGTGTGACGCTATTTTATTTTTACTTCCTAACGTATAGTCGTATACAGCCGAAGTCTTTGTTTTTAATTTCGGCAAGAACTCCAAAATTGGTTTGTCGTCGTTATATACAATGAACTTATAATAATTACCGGATGAAAATGCAGATATTTGCTTTATATAAGGTATTCCTAATTCTTCACAGGCTTTAATGTATTGTTCGGCGATGTGTTTCTTGTTTTCGATTATCTCTTCAGTATTCATCAAAACGGAATAAATTAATAATGCCTGTATTTCCGATGGTCTGTTATTACTTCCTATATTCATTTTTTGTTCAAACCTGTCATAAATTATAAAGCGTTTTACTAATTCTCCGATTTCATTATTCTTAGTAATTACAACTCCGCCTTCACCCGCAGGAATAGATTTGGTTGCATAAAAAGAAAAAGCTCCTCCGTCACCAAATGTTCCGGAATGTTTTCCGTTCAAAGTAGCACCATAACTATGAGCACAATCTTCGAGCAGTATTATGTTTTCGGAACGACAAAACTCCGCAATTTTTTCGATGTCAGGATTAATTATTCCGCCGATATGACTTAAAAGTATCATCAAACTTTTCTTATCACCTTTAAATTGTTCAACCGCTTTTCTGACCTGTTCGATGGATGGCATAAGTGTTTCGAGCGAGCAATCTATATAGCCCGACAAATTACAGCCCGAAGTGTAAACCATAGTTTTCACACCATACATAGTATTTGATTGTATTAACACATTCATTCTATTATAATAAGTTTTATAAATCATCATCAATGCAACCAATCCGCTTCCGTTTGAGGAAGTCGGTACAGAGCAGCTGACGTTGCAGTGACTGTTTATAAACGTTGAGATTTCCTTATTCCATTTTCCCTCAGCAAGATTTCCACTGTTAAATATGTCATCGAGGTTTTCCTTGAAAAAACTAACAGAGCCCTGAGGAAGCTTAATCATTCCCATAAATAAATTTCAGTTTAATTTTATTTGTTGTTATAAATTACATCATACCAGATTGTATTCGAAATTAAATTCTNNTATCCCCGCCTGTAAAATTCTGGTGCAATACTAAAACCTAACGTAAACTTTCCGGGTATAATACCCCAGACATTCTCCTGTAAATTAAAAATATGATATAAATAATTACGCGGATTATTTTTTAAAACTATTTCATTTTTAATTCCGACGTAAGTGTGAACTACTTCCAAATCAGGATTATATTCTCTGTGTTTTTCAATCACTTCTTCGAGATAATCATCACAATCATTTTTATCAGAGAAAGAAATTCCGCCGATAAGACCGACACCTTTATCTTTTGTAATAATGTTTATACAATTCTTTGGAAAATAATCTAATTCTACGAAGGAATTGGAATCGGGATTTATGTTATTAATAACAGCTATAGGCGCATAACTTTTTTTCACTGTTGAATCAACAAAATTTGATATGTTCTGACCATTACAAAGAACTAAATTTTTCACAATAAATGATTCTTTACTGCAATTAACTTTTATTTCATTATTTATTCTTTCAAATCCAATAAATTCATTTGACCTTGAAACTTGCAAGCCATTCAGAATAGAATTCGTTAATAAATCCCGAATCAGATTTCTTGAATTAGTTGTAAAATCAGGTGTGATATAATCGTAGAATTTTTCTTTATGCTTAATTAACTTTTTGAAAATTTTTAAAATTTCCCTGTATTTCAGCTTGAACGGATCTATTATACCGCCTCTTCTTCTTAACCAATCGTGTTCTTTGATTCTATCTATTAAAAATGTAGCGCGGGCAATACCGAGCAGCCAGGGAATTACAAATTTTCTATTTTTTAATCTAAACTTGAAATGTATATTATTTAAATTGAACCAGCCATTTTCAGATTCATTGATAGATAACCCTTTTTCAGAAGGGATAACATTCATACCTTCGAAACTTGAATAATATTCCAAAAGGTCATCTATAGAACCTAATAAATATTTTAAGGTAAGTAAATTATCAGGTATCAGCGTATATAATGAACCTGTATGTATCCACTCATGAAAATCACGTGTAGTTTCCGATGCAAGTTTTTCATTTTTTTCTATCAGGACCACACTGTGTCCTTCGCGTGTAAGAATCTCGGAAGATACAAGTCCCGCAATACCGCTGCCGATTACTGCCCATTCAAATTTTTGCATTTATTGTTCCTTTAATATATTCAATTGTTTGTGTAAGTCCTTTTTCAAAATTGTAAATATTTGATGTCTCGAATTTTAATATTTTATTTAATTTGTTAAAAGTACCGCTCGATTTTTCCGGTTCACCATCAGGTAGAGGATTGTAAATTATTTCAGGCTCATAATTCATTAAAGCAGTTAATTTGTCAAATAACTGCTTAACACTAAGTGATTGACCTGTTCCCACATTTATAAAATCTGCCTTACTATTTTTAAATAAGTGGTTCATCGATAGTATGAGTACGTTTACCACATCTTTCACATAAATAAAATCACGTGTTTGATAACCGCCATTTATTTGAACAGGTAACTTATTTAAAAATTTATCTACAAATACTGAAATTACTCCGGAATAAGGGCTGGTCGGGTCCTGTCTTGGTCCATAGACATTAAAAAAACGTAAGCCGATTGAATTTATTTTGTAAATATCATAAAATAATTTTGCATACTTTTCTATTGTTAATTTATCCTGTGCGTAAGGCGATAAAATCTCATAAATTTGTTTTTCATCATCTCCGACGGGCAAATTTCCGTAGATAGCAGATGATGAGGCATAAACTACCGGAACGTTATATATTTTAGCATATTCAAAAATTTTCAGCGAACTATCTATGTTATTTAAACTGCTTGAATAGAAATCTGTAATTGATATGGGAACGGAAGCCTGAGCAGCGAGGTGAAAGATGCCGTTAATTCCTTTAAAACACCCGGAGTCGGTATCCTGTATTTTTGTTTTTAATAATTGAAGATTGGGATGCGATTCTAAATTACCTTCATATCCGCTTGAAAGATCATCGACAACGATAACTTCACAATCGGATTTAAGCAATTCATCGGTTAAGTTAGAACCTATAAAACCGGCACCACCTGTTACCAAATATTTCATAATATATTAATTCTTTTAATTTTTAAGATGAGAATTAATATATTTCCAAATACAAAATAATAGCATAGTGCAAATAATGAATAGTTATTCATAATATGTTTATTTTAATCAGCTTATGTAGAAAATTATTATATAACAACGATACTGTTACCAGATAACCCCCCGGTTATATTTTTTTGGTTTTTAATATTTTTCTGCCCGCACAATGAAAGAGGCAGACTAAAACTGATAATCTCCGTTTATTAATGAAGACTAATTCGATTAGTAAAATAATGACTTACCCCCATTGTGATAAAGCAATAAAAATGAAACATTCAGAAACAGAATTATGCATTCAAAGATATTAGAGAAGTTGATTTTCCTTAATTCTAAAGTTTCTTTATTTCAATTATATGCAAATATAGTACCTTAGTTTATTGTTGATTCCTATCATTTTTTAAAGAATTTAATAATTTATACATAGTATCAACACTATAATATTACAGTTACATACTACCTTTTTAAATGAAAGGAAAATTCTTATTGCACAAAATTATAGTTAAATTGTTGATATATAGGAATTTCTCGAATTAATCGAAAGGTTTTGGAAATAAGAGCATAAAATGAATGTTGTTCTGAGATTAGAAATTTATTCGGAGTGATTATTCTATTTTGATATTATTAAATTATAAAATCAAAATATAATTTTACTGATTCCTTTTTCTGAGCTCTTTCGCCGGTACACCACCTACAACGGTGTAAGCAGGAACATCTTTTGTAACTACAGCACCGGCACCGACAATTGCTCCTTCGTTAATTGTAACGCCGGCTAATATAATAGCTCCGGCTGAAATACAAACATCATCTTTAATGTTTACGTCATCAGGTTTTCCAAAATAAGTTTCATCGACACCTGACTCATTTTTTTTCAAACCGAATGAATAAGAATAGATGTGAACTTTAGAACCTATACCTGTATTATTGCCGATATTAATAGTTCCGGCAGATGCGTTCAGATACGTATCGACGCCAATGTGTCCGTTACTTCCAATACTTATTTTACCTTTCGTTCCGACACTTAGAAAACAACGGTGCCATATTTTAAAATTATCTCCTACAGTAATCCGGTTTCCGCTGCCAATTATCCTTACACCTCTTTTAACTCTTGATTTTTTGCCGATTTTCCCTAACCTGAATTTCCAATAGGGAAAATACAGATAATCTAAGAGTCGTTCTTTTAATTTAAACAATATGTCAAAAAAGGTTAATTTATTATCAGTTTCCACTATTATATCCCATCAATAATTTTAAAAAATAATTTAGCTTTATTCTGCCACATTAATTCTTTTTGAGCGAACTGGCAGCAATGTTTTTTACAGGAAAGATTATTTTTATATTTTTTGTAAATTAATTCAATATCTTCCGAATAATCATCTTTAATATCGATAACTTCTCCCAGATTATTACTGATTACCATAGGTGAAATAGAATGAATATATGGTGTCATTAATACGGGAACGCCTGAGGCTAAATACTCCGCAAATTTAGTGGGAAAAGAATTGTGATTCAATGGATAATCTTCACGAAGTAATAAACCCATATCAGCTATTTGCTGCAACTCCGAAATTTTGTTTTGCGGCAAACTTACAATAAAATAACCTGTCTCAGGAATATTATATTTCTCCAATAAAACTGTGAATTCCCGAATTTCAAACTCACTAATGATTATTAAAAAAGAATCAGGATATTTTTCCCTGAATCGGTTGAAAAATTTTATCGAACCGTCTAAAAACTGATAATAGCGTGCATTACCCGTATAAACAAAAACAAATTTATCTTCCAATCCTAATTCTCTTCTTTTCTTCAGCATTTCCGATTCATCATAACGGAATATTTCTCCGTCATAGTAATTATATTTTGGAATACACTGTTTTACATTTTNNAATCTTAGTTTCGGATGAAACTGTAAAAACCAAATCAGTTGATTTTAGTGCAAAGTTATGGAATTTCGACAGCATATTGATATATTTGCCGGAAGCGCCGCGTACTTTCAATTCATCGAGCGAATCGCCTCTCATGTCATAAATTAATTTATAACCCAATAATTTTTTAAAGGGGAATGAAAGATATAAAGCTACGTCCGAATAAGCATATATAACCGAAGGTCTGTATGTTATAATGAGCCAAAAAGCTTTGATAAAATTGAGAAGATATTCTGAAGCCTTAAAAATAATTTTTCCCGATGGAAAAAATCTTTTTAATAATTTTATTTTGTATGTATTAAAAAAGGGGTTTTTTGAAATATTATCACGGTTAGCTGCTTTAACAACAGTGCTATTATTGAAGGAAATAATCATAGCATCATAAGAATGACGTTTTATCTCAGGTTCAAAATGTTTTACTAAATTCAGAAAATTTTTTGAATGCCCTCCTTTTGTAAATAAAGGAGAAAATAGCACGAAGAGAATTTTCTTTTTATTTGAATTCAATTTTCGCTTTACCTTTCTTGTTTAAGAGACCATGCCAGTAACCCAGATAATAATATTTCAGCAATTTTAAGCCGGCAGTTTTTTTTGCCCATTTAATTTTGAGCGGAAATGAAAACAAGCCAATCATAACTTCGCGAAAAACGGAAAAATATTTATTGTGTCTGTAGAAAAACAAAAACCTGTTTCGGTTCATATAATAATATTGAAGATAATATCCTGTTTTATTCTTTTTAGACCAATCATGAAAGTGCCATGCCCGTGCATTTTTGATGACTAATAATTTCCCATTATGTTTGTGTATCCGATAAGCCAGGTCGACTTCATCATTGTACATGAAATTATCTTTATTAAATAATCCGATTTCGGATATTAATGAACTTTGTATCATGAAACAACCTCCGTGCAGGGCATTTACATAAAGTGTTTGAGGCAATTCTTCAAAATTTATATCTGAACCTGTGTAAAGTGTTCGTGTACTGGCATTTGTAAAATTAGTTTTATCGGCATAGCACTGAACATTATGTGTGCGTCCGTCTTTATTACCGAAATATACAATCGGTCCTGCGCCTACAACATCATCATTTTCATAAATCACTTCTACGAGATTCGTTATACAGTCACTATCTAATTCCATATCCGTATTTAAGATAAATAATAAATCCTCTTTATTATTAATAGCATTCTTTGCTAATATGTTATTTCCTTCTGCAAATCCCAGATTTTTCTTTGATGAGATTGTATTTGCATAAGGAAAATATTTAAGTAATAAAGATAAAGAAGAATCTGCCGAATTATTATCAATCGCATAAATCGAAATTTCTTTATAGGTTTGATTAATGATTGATTTCGCTAATCTTTCGATATATTTTTCTTCATTATATAATACCAGCAGTATTGCTACTTTTTTATTCAATTTCATTCAGAAAATTATTAATAGAAACAAACTTTACTTCCTTATTACTCAATTTATCCTCTAAAATATTAAATGTATGAAGATTTAATAGTTTAGGATGCAATATCATTGTTGAACCGGACTTAACTTTCCTGAAAATATAATTAAATCTTTCGGCGAAATTTCCGTCTGTAGTTAACAAAGTCAATTTGGATTTTGTCAGAAACCTTTTAATTTTTTTTATTATTGATTTTTTGCTGTCATTTGAAATTTCACCAGAACCGCTTCCCATTCTTCCGCTTTCTAAATTTTTATATTTTAAAAAACGTGTGAGCGTGAAAATTATATTTTTATATACAGGAATACTAATTGTTGTAACGGGAAATTCGATAAATCTGCCTTCCTCAGATAATTCTGACGGTGAATTCTCAAAATGATAATAATTATGTGAAGGATAATTTCTGAAATCATAAAAATTAATTCTGTTATTATTTGTCATTCCCGGTAAAACACTCGAATCAATATAAATATTATTATACTCAAATGCCTTTTTTAATTTTACAAATGGTTCAATCCGAAAACCGCCTGCCCGATATGTAGTAACCTCATAATCGGGAATATATTTTCTGATTTCTTTCTCCATTAATTTTTTCGCAGCAGTAATACAGCCGAGAATAGTCTCAATTCTTTCGGGATTTTCTTCTTCCGACAAAGTGTGAATATTATAATGGTCATATTTAAATTTCCATTCACCGTCATTATATTTTGCGTCCAACCATTGCGGATGAAGATGAAGCTGTATATCATGTCCCTTTGATATTAAAAATGATATTTGTTCATCTATTAATTTTCTGTCATTTTTTAGATTCGTGAAATCATTCTCAAGCTCCTTTAGACGATAGTAATGAAGGATATCCCAAAAGACTGTCATTTTTGAATTATTCATATCCAGCATTTTTGCCAGTCTATAAGTCGGCTCAAGCATGCATTTTTCAACGGTGCCTGTCCTGCTTCCTAAAAAGAGTTCGTAATCAATTGTCAGAATGAATGTCTTCATTTTTTTGTATTTCAAATTCCTCGTCTATAATATCTTTTTTATTTTTCTTATTTAATATGAGAAAATAAAAATTTAATAAAATATTAAAAACTCTAAATTTTCCTTCGGAAAGGACTATTTTCCAGAGGTAACCCTGAACAAAATCACATCCGAAACGTTTTTTATAATTTTGAATTCCTTCTAACTTAGAACCCGGAGCCGGATTTATTCTCGCACCCACAAAATCAAAATACCTACTATTGTTATTCTTTGCATCTTTAATGGCTTCCCAGTCTAACAATGCATTTGAACCGCGGAATGCTTTATTTATGCTGCCTGCATAAAGCGCATATGTACAATACTCACTGCTTAGAAATATTGCGGCACTTTGCGGAACATCACCCAGACATGACACATAAATCTTTAAATTATCTTTGAAATGGAAAAATAATCTATTTAATTCAGTTAATGAAAGTGAATGCAAGTTAGCTTTTCTTGCAGTTTCATTAATAATTGCCCGGCAGTCATTTAAATATTCGATACCTTTTTTAATTCTAACTTCACTTTTATTTGCGTTGCTGATATTATTCCGGTGATTTCTCTTTATTGAATTAAACAACTCATCTTCAGTTTTGTCTTTTAAAAATATTTTATACGTACCGAATTTCACAGCTTTTGAACCTGTGGGAAAAGTATTAAACAATGCCCAATTGGGACCTTGTTGAATCCAGTCACATAATTTTTCCTTTTTAATATAGTTAACAACGTTATCAAGGAATTCTTTTTCCTCTTCTAAAGAATTATTCGTGTTAAAGGAAATTACTCCTGTTAAAAAATATCCTCTCCTGAATATCAGTTTTTTATTTATTGCAATCGGAATTAAATATGAAACCGAATTTTCTTTTATTTGGGCAAACCAGACTGTATCACGATTTCTTAGTTCTTTAATATAACCGGCATAATTTTGTGTTGCAAAAATAGGCGTATTACCGATAAGCCTATCGCTGTCCGGAATGTCCGCGTATTTATAATAAATTTTAATAATCATTTGTAATCTCGAATAACAATTAAACTTAAAGTAAAAATTAATTTATAATTCATATTCCGCTTAAAAAGAGCCGGAGTAAAAGAATCTTCGGCAGTATATGAGAAATCCTCGGGTTAACAAATTTACCTGCTTTTCTTGTTAATTCCTTCCCTCCCGGTAGATTTTCAATTATTTTATAATATGCCGGAAAAATATTTTTTATATTTTTATGTAAAGATTTTAAAGTTGTTTTAGAATTAAACTTATTTTCACCCGGATTATTTAATGCTAATATTGATTTTATAATCGTTCCGGGCGGAATAATATTATCCAGCTTTGATTTACTATTTTTTATATTATCGATAAAAACATCCGAAAA
This sequence comes from Ignavibacteriota bacterium, assembly GCA_003135995.1. Lineage (GTDB taxonomy): Bacteria > Bacteroidota > Ignavibacteria > Tepidaquicellales > Tepidaquicellaceae > FEN-1257. The sequence goes on from PNBM01000047.1 coordinate 13,323, forward strand.
AGATTTGATTTCATTTATCCAGTCCGGTTCATTTCCCCAGCCTGATGTTGGAAATTTTATTTTGAATATATCCGGATAATTCTTTTCCAGTGCCATCCTGTGAAGTTTCTTATTATTTCTAAGAGACGGAGGAAGTTTTCCCATAAAATCCAATACGTTATTATCATAAAACGGTGTTGCTGTTTCTATGTAAGGAGCTTGAAAACACTCTCTTGCAACGCTATTAACATTTGGAATCCTCTGGTCAATATAAAGATAATCCAGTAAATTAATCATATTATCCTGTTGAGATACCCTGTTTAATATTTTATCATATTCCCTGTCCCAGTTTTCGCATAAGTTTTGCAAAATATCCGGGCTAAAATAATTTCTGTATTCTTTCAGAAAAAAAGATTCGTAAATCTGTGTCCTTTCCAGTGCTCTTTTATTATTTCCGTGAAATTCTTTAAAAGTACCGTCATTCATATCACCGACTAAAAGAATACCGCTGCCGCATTTTTCAAAATCTTTATTCATTTCTTCCCACGCATCCGATTCAACACAAAAGTATGCCATACCCTGTCCGTGTTCCGCATTATATTTAAAGGTATGAAAAGGATTTCTTTCGTACGAATTTATTAATCTAAAAGGATAACCCAGATTTTCCGCTATTTGACGTGCGATATCAGAATCGGTATCTTTATTAATATTTCCGAAGTTATGACTAAAGCATATTATATTAAAATTACTGTTAACACATTTCTTCAGCATAGCCGTAATAGCTCTTGAATCGTACCCGCCGCTCAAAGATATAAAAATATTTTTTTTCCCCTTAATTATTCTGTTTAAACTTTGCAGGTATAAATTATTTAATTCGTCAGCTAACTCCGTTTCGGATTTATTTTCATATTCATTGTTGAAATAATAATCACTGTATTTTTCGGAAATAATATTAAAATCAACTATTTTGTGAAGAGATGCTCTTTCCAATTTTTTAATTTCATCAAAAAGAGTTAAGTCGTTGTATAAAGCACCATTGATTAAATATGAGGCTAGGCCTGCATAATTTAAATTACATTCGTTTAAGGGAAGTAAATTAATATCGTTTGCGAATAAAAGTCTCCCTCCTTTTTTAAATTTGAATATTTTTCTTGTATTCAATCTATCGGTAGCAAAATATACCTCTCCTGTTTCTCTTTGTGCAAAGAACAGACTGAACGAACCGTTCAGATATTTTACAAAATCTTTTTTGTGAGAAAAATAATTATCAAGTAAATATTGTTCAACTGAATCATTGTCTGATATGTCATCACTGTAAATATTCCCTGCAAATAAGATAATAATGTTTTCATCTGCACTTTTTGCGAATATCACATTATCCGAATACTTTAAAGAAATTTTAAGTTTACCGGCATCAAAAACATAATTATTTTGTAAAATGATGTTATCTGCAAAATCCGATTTATCGCTTTTTTCTTCTATGGAAATTAAAAAATTACTTTTTATGCTCATATTATTAATTGAATAATTGTAGAAACATTAATAATCCGTAATCGAATAAAAATACTCTGCATATTTTTCAACCGTTTGATTTTCAATTACTTTTTTTCTGGCATTTGCACCCAGTTTTTCGATTAGTCCATCAGTAGTGAAAAGTTTATAAATAGCTTCTGCTATTGATTCGGGGTTCAGACTTACTAATATTCCTTCGTTCTCTGTAACTAACTTTCCCGTTTCTCCAACATCTGAAGCAATTATTGCGTTTTCACAAGCCATCGCCTCGATAAGAGACTGGCTCGGGTAATTGTTAGCAGATTGAATGGATATAAAAACTTTAGACTGCCTGAGATATTTCCAAGGCTCCAGTGTTTTTCCGACAAAATAAGTATTAACGAGTTTATAATTATCGATATAATTTTTTATATCTTCTTCTAATTCACCTTCACCTGATATATAAAAATTAATTCCGGTAATATCGTGATATTTTTCGTTAAATAATTTAACGGATTGCAGAAATAATATGGGATTCTTGTTTTGCCATAAGCGTGACAGAAAAATTACATCATTTTTCTTTTGCTCATCGCTGAAATAAAATTTATAATTAATGAAGCTGTTAGGTGTGACTGTAATTCTGTCATCTCCAATTGAGCCGATTTTTCTTTTATACATATCTACTATTGCAGGAGAAAGAAAATCTATTTTATCGGCATGTTTTAAAACACGGTATTCCGAGGAATTAAATAGCTCAAAAATATTTTTATCAATCATTGCCATTGCAGAGTCATTATAGCTATAAATCAGTTTAAATTTAAATAAGCCTTTTAATGGCCATGCAAAAATTCCTCCCATCCAGACGGCATAAACAATTTTACTCTTTAATTCTTTTAAAATCCCGCGAAATTCAAAAATAAAAGTAATCCAGATTCTTATACTTTTCAGGAACATCTTTTTCTGACCGAAAAATAATCTTATACCTGATACTTTTTTATTTTTTTTAATTAATATCTCCTGCTTTGAATCCGATGAATTGTTTTCGGTATTTAATTTACTCTCACCATACAACGTCAGCACACGGACATTTTCATAAGATTTTAAAACGTTATTTTTAATTAGTGCTAAATAGAGTTTTTTGTTAATAACCAGGTAATAATCTTTTCTTTTTTCGCATATAAAATCAAAGAGAGACAAATATCTTTTTTGCGCTCCTCCTATATAACTTCCGGAAACACTAATTAATAGTATAATTTTATTCATTAATCTGAAAATGAATTTTTGTCAGGTGTTCTGTGTCGAATCAACTTCATTTCTTGTAATTATTTTAAGTTTATGTAACAGTGCAAATCCGATTCCGATGAATATTCCGTAATAGGGTGTAGTAAAATCGGTGCCCAAAGTATATAACGAGAATGTAAATTTATCTGCAATCATATACAGAATAAAAATTGAAAACAATAAATCGTATGGATATGCAATTAAGATATTTATATTTTTCTTAAGAAGTGAATATAACCGCAGAAATAATTTTATTAAATATGAATAAAGAAATAACATTATAATAAATCCTGCTAATCCAAAGCTAAAAAATATATTATATATCGGTACTTCTTTGGCAGCATCGGAAGCTAAAGCGAATTCACTTCCCCTGGAGGATAATGCAATTTCTTCTTCACCCCCCCAGTGGAGATAATTATAGCCCGTTCCTAAAATCAGATTATCTGCAATATATTTTTTTGTTATCAGAAGGTCACCGGTTCCGGTTATGCGGTATTCCTGTTCACCACGTGCAGTACCTTTTGAAATCAACTGGAAAGTATCCTGCGAGATATTTGCAATATAATCGACATATTTTGGCAGAGTCAAATATATAATAAGTAAAACTATGCTCATAGGCACCAGTATTTTGACGAAAGCAAAAATTTTACTCCTTCTGAAAATATACGAATTCAGTAAAATAATAATAAATATAGAGCTTGAAATACCAATGTAATTCCTTCTGGTTAATGTAATAAGCAGAGTTACAATCATCAGCATTCCGGCAAAGTATAATAATTTTGTATATTTAAGATTAAGCTTGATTTTGTATGAAAACAAGAATAATATAAATGAAAGAGGAAATAAAATATAAAACAAACCCCAGCTTAAGATAGTGATACGCATCATTTCGGAACCGCTGTATCTTTCATAAATATCAATAGGAACAATTTTAAGCCCTGTAACAAGCGATATCAAAAAAGAGCTTAGTATGAAAATACATAAAAAAAGCGTTGTCAGATAAAAATATTTAAGACCTCTCAGTGCAAATATGTAAGCCGAAGTCAAAATTATTACGTAATAAAAAAAAGTGCGGTTTTTTTGAAGGAATAAAACGTAATTTAAATCATTATTGAGATATGGAACAACGAAGCCATAAAAAACAAAAAAATAAATTGCAAATACAAAAAACACTTTATAAAATTTCACTAAAAACTGATTTTCGTAAATTATTTTATAATTCGTTTTTACTGCAATAAGACAAAATAATATCAATACAATAGCAACATCTGATAAATTTAAATTTAAAAATGTTTTTCCTTCGAAATAGAAGTTGATGTAACCGCCCGGGTCAAAATATATATTTACCAGAAACCAGAATGAAAGGTCTGGTTTTCTTCTGATAATATAAATCAGCGGAAAAAGGACTGCCAGAAATATTGTCAAATATGTAAAATAAGCTATCAAATTATTTCAAATATATAAATTATTCTTAAAAAATATTACTTCCAAATTTCAATAAATCTTGCTAAAGAATAAATTCCAAAAATATTTTTTTTATCAATCAGATTTTTGTCCAGCAGGTCTAACCGGTTTAATTCGGAATTTTTAATATAATTAAAAGCAAAATCATAAAACTGATTTCCTTGCATATTTAACTTTTCTTCGATGGGTGTACTGAATCCTATTTTATCTGTTCTATTATAAATTTCCGGAGGTAAATAAGGCTTCATTGCTTCCCGCAAAATTATTTTTGTCAACGCACCGTGAATTTTTTGTTCTGTCGGAATATTTACCGAAAATTCTATGAGATTATGGTCTAAGTACGGAACACGTGATTCTACAGAGCTTGCCATAGAATTTCTATCTTCAAAATGCAATAGCACAGGTAAGTTCGTTCGTTCAATCTGGTCCTTCAGATATTCAGGTAAAAAGTTACTTAAATGCGGTCTTGTGAATTTGGTTTTAAAAGAATATTTCGACTGTAATTCTTTTTTAACAGGGTAAGCAGAATTTCTTTTATGAAATATTTTGTGCTTTTGGATTCCAATCATCCTTTTTACTGAAAAATTATTTTGTTTTAATGACGAATAATAACGGAATAATTCATTCCACTTAAATGAAAAAATCATCTCATTAATATATGGAATCAGATAATCCGGATATCCGCTCAATATTTCATCGGCTCCCTGTCCATCGAGCAACACTTTGATTTTTTTAATTTTTGCTTTTTCCATTACGTACCATTGTGCCATTATACTGCTGCCGGATAAAGGTATTTCCTGGTGCCAAATAACTTTGTCAAGAATATCTGTAATATTATCTATATCAGGTGTAAATGCATTTGACCGGCACGAATACATTTTGTTTAACATATCCACATATTTTGATTCGTCACAACTATATCCGGGCCAGATAGCGGAGAAAGTATTAAATTTTTTATTAAATTCTTCCGATGCAAAAGCGACAAGGCTGCTTGAATCTAATCCGCCGCTCAGGCAGGTACCTACTTCCACATCACTTCTCAGCATAAATTTTATTGACTGGCGGAATAATTCTTTGAATCTGTCTACATTATCATTAAACGATAATCTGTTATTGGTTAATTTTAAATTCCAGTATTTTTTAATAATAATTTTTCCGTCTTTTAAAATGAGGTTTGTTCCAGGCATCAATTGATTAACTTCCCGATAAATCGTTTCATCCGACTCGCCGACAAATATTTGACCCTTTATAAGAAACTCATATATCTGTTTCTCATTTAAAATTAAGTCGTTGTTAAGAAATGTGCGTATTCCTTTTATTTCAGAGCAAAAAATAAAATTTCCGTTTTTGTGATAATAAAATAAAGGCTTAATTCCAACCCTGTCACGGCTAAAGAAGAATAAATTGTTTTTTCTATCCAATATAACGAAAGCCCACATGCCATTGAATTTCAATACGCAGTCTTCTCCCCATTCTTTATAAGCGGCAAGTACAACTTCAGTATCGGATTGAGATTGGAATTTATGTCCTTTATTTATAAGTTCTTCCTTCAACTCTATATAATTGTATATTTCTCCGTTTAGTAAAATCCAAAAATTATCATCATCCAGAGTCATTGGTTGATGCCCGTGAAGTGAGAGATCAATAATAGATAATCTTCTATGCAAAAAAGCTAAATTGAAATTATCACAATTATTAATATGCGCTGCATCGAAACCCGGAACAGTATCATTACCTTTTGCAATTTTAATAACATCATTTTCTTTATTAAACAAAAGATACCCTTCATCATCCGGACCGCGATGTTTCAGAACATCACTTACTTTTAGTAATTGATTTTTATTAACTGTATTATTCGATATGACACCGAAAATTCCGCACATATTTGTTTAAATTTTCATAAGTTGTTTAATCATTTTTTTTCTTTACGAAACTGGACAAATAACTTATTACCTCCTGATAGCTGACAATTTTTAAAACAAATGGTAATATTATAAGGATAATTAATATTCCTGCTTTCACTAAAATATGAAGATGGATATTCAGATATATCTGAGAGAAAGGTATCACGCAACTTATTCCGAATGTAATAATAATAAAAGAAAATAATCTTATTAATTCATGATTTACCTTAAAAAACTTTTGAGAAATGTTATATGCCAGAGACCAATACAATATATAGGACAGAAGCGTAGCAATACCGGCTCCAACAAAACTATATTTAGGGATTAAAAGAAAATTGGCAATAACATTAAATATTGCTGTTATTATAATTATAATAGTAAAATACCACGTCTTTTCCATTAACGTAATTCCGAGTGCAGTTATTTGAAAAGCCTGGTCAAATATTGCCGAAAATGTAAGCAATGGAATAGCGAGAGCGCCAAATAAATAATCTTTTGTTGTAATAACACCAATCAACTCAATTCCGAAAATCGATAAAAAGGATGCAATAATAATAGTCACGAATATAAATAGAGAAAACACGTCCTTAATGAGTTTCCTGCTATTCTGTTTTTCGGGATCAATTTCTTTATTGTATTCCGAATAGAATAAAACACCAAAGCTCATTTGCACCGCCATATTTATCAGGTTTATAGGCTGGGAAAAAGTAGCGCCTATAGAATAATATCCTATCTCCTGTAAATTTTGATAATGAAGTAAAAAATATCTGTCCGAACTTATAAAAAACCATGATGCTATTCCTGCCCATATCAGAGGGAAGCCGTATTTTAACATTTTCTTCGCAAAGACGAAATTAAAGTGATAGGTATATTTATTTTTTGCAAAATTAAAAAAGGAAAAAATCACTATCGCCGAACTACTTATTACACTTGCCATTTGAGCGCCTAATACTCCATATTTTAAAATTACGACAAGTGAGATACCGGCTATTATACTCGCTAAAGATTGAATAATCGTGACAGTGTTGTATTTCCAGGGTGACCTGTAAAATCTGTAAAGATGGGATTGTTCACTGACTAAAAGACCGATAGGAAGCGACATGCACGAGAAAAAAATTACATACGTATATTGTTCCGTTCCGAAAAGTATTTTTGATAATTGGCTGGAGAAGAAACTTAATATCAGAGCCGGAATTGCGGAAGCAAGCCTGAGCACGAATACAGTAAATATTATTTCACCTTTTTCTCTGTCATCTTTTCCTTTAAAAAAATAAAACCCGCTCGCAGAATCCAAACCCATATTCAAAAATGCACTGACAAAAAAAATGCTTGTTCCCAATGTCTCAAGAATTCCGTAGTCTGATGGTGTTAATGCCCTGGTATAAAATGGTAACAGAAATAAACCAATAAATTTTTTTATTCCGCTTCCCAGGCCATAAACAACAGTATCTTTAATAAAATCTTTTTTCTGACTCAATAAAATTATTATATATTAGTTTTCAAAGTATATTTAAGTTTATTTCATTTCAAGAATCTTTTTATAAAAATTTCCGACTGCTAAAGGCGAATGATATTTTTTGTAATAGTCAATTGATTTCTCCGCATAATTTTTAAGCTCGGGTACATTATTTATATAATTAATTAAAGTATCCTCCAGCGTATCGGCAGTAATAGCCACAATAGGGGAATCCGGAACATTTCTTTGGAACCAATGCGGCTGACTGTTGAAAACAACACATCCATAAGACATAGCTTCTATAGGTAAAGTATTATATCCAGCTCCGAGCGCGTTTACAAGAATATGAGCTTTTGATAATTCCTCTTCTATTTTTTCTCTTTTCCAGATTCCATCTTTAATTATTATTTTAACGTTCTTATATCCTGCAAGCTTGTTTAGAATCGGTATAATGATATGACTTTGCTTTACTAAAGGATTACTCGGGAAATGTATAATGCGAATCTCTTTTTGGTTATATTTTTCAGATAAGTCAATCCTGCATTTCGGATAATCCGAGATTAAATAAAGCCATATCAGCTTTGATTTATCGGCGACAAGACTGGTTATATCATTCTGACCGATTATTTTATTGCTGTACTTTTCCAACCTGCCGATTAATTCTTTTTTCTTGTCTGTATCATTGCATAAGCACCAATTCTGAAGAGATATATCCTGACATTTTTTACAGATATAATCTTCACCCGCCTCTGCAAAATTAACGTCTCTTTCCACGCAGCCCGTAAAAATCATAATCACTTTTTTTCCGAATAACTTTATAATCGGAAGGTCTCTATTTTTTGTATAGAAAGAGCGTGGTGAAACGAAAAAGAAATATTTGTATTTCGAAATCGAATAAAGTAAATATATGGTGACCAGTATTTTATTTACTATCCAAAACGGATTTTTTCCGAATATGCGAAAAGGCGGAGGATATTTAAAAAGACGAAAGGTCTTATCATCACTATATCCGAACGGGTGTTCTTCTTCATTTGAAAATCTGAAGTAATCACATTTCAATCCTGATTCTTCAAAAGCTTTTTTGAACAATATCGGAATATTGGCAATATCATTAAATCCAATGAAGATTTTCTTTGTTCCGGTTTTCATCTGCTCAATTTCGTATTTTATCGAATTCAGTCATTTGCAATAATATAAATTTAAATGTTTTCAAAATAATCATAAAAAGACAATAACAAAATTTGTATGAATATAAATTATATTTATTAAAATTTATAATTTCTATTTCATGGTATCCGAGGTATTATAAGAATAGTCATAATAATGATTTCTATAATAATACCTTGAATATGTTTTTCGATAAGAGAAATCATTTAAAACACATCCAAGTAATTTTTGAGAATTAATATCCCTGAGTTTATTAAACGAAGTCATAAAAGCTAATTTTGGTGTCTTTTCTGCTCTTGCAACGAGAATAGTTCCATCGGTAATATTAAATAAAATCTCTGCATCCGTCACAGTTAAAAACGGAGGGGAATCTATAATAATAAAATCATAAAGTTGTTTCAGTTCTTTTAATTGTGAATTCATCTGTTCGGAGCCAAGCAATTCAGACGGATTAGGCGGTATCGTTCCGCAGGTGATAAAGTCAAGATTTTTTATGTCGGATTTTCTTATGATGGATTTTAAATCGATGTTATTTAATAAACGGTCACATAAGCCCGGATACCTGTCAGATTCCATCAAAGTATGAACTTTTGGTTTACGTAAATCACAATCAATCAACAAAGTTTTTTTACCCGATAATGCAAAAGTTCCTGCGAAATTTACCGAGATGAATGATTTTCCTTCAAAGGGTAAAGAACTTGTTACCAATATTGATTTATTCGATTCATTTTTGAAAATAGAATATTGAATTCTTGTCCTGAGTGCCTTGAAAGCTTCGGAAGATATATCATTTTTATTTTCTATAATCAGCATTTTCTTAGAAGGCATTATTTTTTTTAATGCGGCAGATGTAGGAATCCAGGACAGGAGACTTATGTCGAGCTTTTCAAGATCTTCAGGGTCTTTTATCGTGCGGTCGAAGAAATCACGTCCGAGTGCAAAAATAAATCCGAGAATCAAACCAAAAGCTATTCCCAGGATGATTATGTTTCTTCTGTTCGGTCCGACGGGTCCGTTATTATCCAAACCCGGATCGAGTATAGAAGCATTACCTATGCGGGCACGCTCGTTTATAGACGCTTCCTGAAATTTTTCTTCAAGAATTAAATATAATTTTTCCGTTGATTTTCTCACACGTTCACGTTTTGCCAATTCGATACTGTTAGACGGTAATTTATTAAATTCAGATTCGTATTTCTTAAGTTGTCCCGATAAAATATTTTGTTTGGGATACGAAGTAGAAAGAAGTAACTTTGCATCAAGAATTTTTCCCGTCAGAAGCTGCTTATCTGCAGGTGTTTCCGCAAGTATGCCTGCCCTGTACGAATTAGTCATATCTTCATAGTTCTTTTGAAGAGGAGCAAGCTTATCATTATAAGAATTCATAACCTTCTTTTTCGACGATTCATCTTTTAATATCGAGAGTTCAATGTCGCGGTTAACTTCGAGAGCGGCGATTTTTTTTGCATATTCATCCAGGTAAGGTTCGTTAAGCTTGGATTCTATATAAGTCGAAAATTCGGGATCAATTTTCTTTAATTCTTCATTTAAAATTTTTAATGAGTTGTTTGTTGCTTCAATCTCTATGTCAGTATTCTTTTTTGCGGCTTCATAAGATGAGATATTATCTACAATATCCTGTGCCTGTGATTCAAGCGATATTAATCCCGTTTGTTTCTGAAAATCTTCAAGTGATGCTTCAGCCGTATTTAATTCATCTAATTTATGTTCTTTTTCTTTGGCGAGATAGTTTTTTACACCCGTTATATCGAGCCTTTCAATTTCTTTCGAATATTCGACAAATACATATGCATAGGTTGATGATATCAGGCTTGCTTCTTCGAAGTTATAAGTTTCTGTTTTGATATCCAGCAAATTCACTTTCGAAACGGGTTGTTCAAAATTAACAAGACCTGTTAATGCTCCCCGCAATGCTTCCTGGGTTATGATGGAGCGGGATTTATCAACAGGGTTCGTTGTCATTAAAACAGAAAACTTATCGGTGTTTGTATGAACTTTAACAGAATCTATTAATGCTTTTGCGACCCAATCACGAATATAATAGCTTTTTAATATTTCAATCTGAGTAAGAATAAACATTTCAGATTTTGATTCATTAAGATTCGGAAACGTTGCTGCAAGAATGTTCGCATTTTTGTCTTCAATTTTCAATTTTGTGGTTGAACAATACTTATCTTTTAAACTAAAACTATACAAAATCGCGGCTGCGGTACAAATTGAAAATATCAATATAATTGGGATTAAGTTGAGTAATATGAGCTTAAAATAATCCTTTAAAGTCTTGCCCTGAAATTCTTCATTATCACTGAATCGCGGAATATTGGAAACTTGTTGAGTCATTTACTGTTTTGATAAAGTTATTATTGTAATAATTAATGTACCTATTGCCAATAAGGGGGATACGATTACAGATACATCTTTGATGTTATCCCAAAAAGTTCTTTCCGGACTGATTGGAATAATGAGAATATCACCGGCATTAAGAACAGGGTTAGATTTGTTTACTGATTTCAAAGGTTCATCTTTGAATAAATCCCTGTAACTGAGAGTTATTATATCATTATTTTTAAGCTTTTCATCTTTTTGTGCGTCTCTTATTAACTTAATGTTATCTGCAGTCTCTTCTTTAATAAGGTTACCTGACAAGCCGATAATATCGATAACTGTAGTACCCTTAGGAATAAGATATTTCCCCGGGTTTTTCACACCCCCAAGGACAATGACCTCTATATTGATTTTATCCGGGTCGGAGTAATTGAAATAATTTATACCTGTTTTTTTAAGTTCCTCTTCACCTGTACGAGTGTTATTCTGTGCGTAAAGTGGGTAAGTTAAAAAAATAAATATTGAAAATAATTTTAAAAAACGCAATAATCTATGATAGCTCATATTAATAATATATTTATTTAAAATACGGTTTTTTATTAATTTTAAAAATGAATTTGAACATCGTTTATGATTTAATATAAACCGAAGGTTTTCCCGATTTTGATACAGTTCTGCGTGTTTTCTTAAATTAAATGATAAATAATTGAAAACTGTTAATTATATTAATGCAACGTGCTAAAATAAATTTACATATTTTTGGTAAAATGACGATAATATCTTCCTGAAACAGGTTATTATTATTTAAATACTAAGCAAATACTTTTGATTACACAGACATTTATGTAAGGGACGAGGTTTTTGCAGATATTTTGATGTTTAATTTCGCAATATTTCTTTTTAACTTTTTTATTAATTCAATATTAATTTAATTGATAAAAATATCTAATAAATAATACGAAAATGAAAAAATTAATATTTATATTTTTCTTTCTCTCATTACTGAGTAACAAAATTCTCGATGCCCAATGGGTTTATACAAACGGACCTTATGGATCAGCTATCCAGGCTTTGCTCATTAACGGAACTTATACTTATGCGGCTTCGCAGGGCGGTGGAATGTATATTTCAACAAACAACGGATTAAACTGGACTGCTTCAAATTCAGGATTGAGCGCAACGAATATTTATTCGCTTGCTGCTATCGGAAATAATATATTCGCGGGAGCTTATGGCGGCTGTTTTTTATCAACGAACAATGGAGCGAGCTGGTCGGCTGTAAATTCGGGTTTAACCGCGAGTGATGTACATGCTCTTGCTGTAAGCGGAACGAATTTGTTTGCAGGAACATACTCAGGAATGTTTATTTCGACAAACAATGGTCAGAACTGGAATATAATAAATAATGGTCTGACTACGGTGACTATTCAGACGCTTGCAGTTATCGGGACTAATATATTTGCCGGAACGTTCGGAGGAGGAGCATTTATGACAACCAACAATGGTGCCCTCTGGTCTCAAATTAACAATGGATTAGGAAGCGTTTATATATCAACATTATTAGCGAACGGTTCAAATCTTTTTGCAGGAGGCGGGGGAGTTTACTTCTCATCAAATAACGGTACGAGCTGGACAACTGTTAATACAGGTTTGACAAATACAAATGTAACCGCATTTGGTGCAAGCAGTAATTATATTTTTGCGGGTACGACGGGTTCAGGGGTATTTGCAACTACAAATAACGGCCAGCAATGGTTTCCTGCAAATTCGGGAATGAGCAGTGCGACGGTCTTAGCATTCGGAATATCCGGCTCTAATATATTTACAGGAACGCAGGGTGGAGCATATTTATCTACAAACAACGGAACCAGCTGGACATCAGTCAGCAATGGAATGCGATATCTTTTATGCCAGGGTATTTATTCTTTTTCAAATAATTTATTTTGTGCAACCTGGGGAAATGGAGTCGCAATGTCAACTAATAATGGAACAAGCTGGACTGCGGTCAANNAACTAATAATGGAACAAGCTGGATTAATTCGAACAACGGAATTACGAATTATATAATTTCTGCTTATGCATCCATCGGAAGTATTCTATTTGCAGGGACGCAGGGCGGAGTATTTAAATCGACAGATAATGGTTTTAACTGGAGTGCTTCAAGCAGCGGGCTGACTGACCCTCAGCTTTTTTATTTGTATGCATATAATACAAGACTTTATGCAGGAGCGGGGAGCGGTGTTTTTTATTCAAGCGACAATGGTTCTTCCTGGTCAAATATTAGTTCAGGTCTGCCCGCTTTGCCGGTTTATTCCTTAGCGATTATGGGAGATAATTTATTTGCAGGGCTATGGTCGGGTGGAGTTTACATCTCAACAAATAACGGACAATCCTGGTTNNACAAGCAATATCGTAATAACGCTTACTGTAAATGGAACCAATATTTATGCAGGAACTACAGCAGGGTTATTTAAATCAACAGATAATGGAAATAGCTGGAATACAGTTAACAGCGGACTCGGTACAACATACATATTATTTTTATATTCTTTTAATTCGTATTTATTTGCAGGGACCTATAATGGAGGCGTTTACGAATCCTCAAATGGCGGTGCAAACTGGATTAATATAAGCACAGGTCTTCAAAATCTGGATGACAGGGCATTAACAGTTTTCAATTCAAATTTGTATGTTGCAACTGTTGGAGGTGTATGGAAACGCCCATTAAGTGAAATTGTTTCGGTTAAGCAAATTTCAAATTTAGTACCGGATGAATTTAAATTAGAACAAAATTATCCGAATCCGTTCAATCCAACTACGATTATAAGATTTCAGGTTAAAGATTCAAGATTCGTAACATTAAAAGTATATGATATTCTCGGAAAAGAAATAACCACTTTGGTCAATGAGAAATTACAACCCGGCACGTATGAAGTACCATTTTCTATTAACCAATCTTCCGGTTACCAAATGCCGAGCGGAGTTTATTTTTATAAATTAATAACAAACGGATTCATCGAAACTAAAAAAATGCTAATGATTAAATAAGGATTTTATATCTTAGTATATTAAAGCCAGAGGTTTACTTCCGGCTTTTTTAGTTATATAAATCGTAATTTTTCTTCGTTTCCATCCTGAAACAAGCTCAGGAAAGGCTTGGGAAAGAGTATTCTTACAAAAGGCGGATAAAATTTAAGTTAATTATCGTGATACAACTTAAGGACTTTAAACCAACTGGTTCTTTTCTACTATAAATTACTCTTGATTATATAATTTATTTGAATTAATGTTAATCAAATACAAATTAATATATTTGTAAATAATTGAGGTGACCACAATTCTTATTTTTATTCAATGTAATGTAATACTTTACGTGGTCCTGTAATAAGGTATTTATATTTATCATTATCACCGAACCGATTAATATATTTAAGGGAAAACCCAAAATCGTAAATAATTTAATAATAAATTTATTTCTATTTAATTCATTGTAAATAGTAATTAATTATTTTTTTAATAACTGATTTATATTTCTAACTAATTCTTTAAACAAAATAAGATAATAATTCAAAACCAAAAAAACTCAAGGAGAAAAAAATGCTAAAAAAATTATTTTTACTGGTTATTGTTATTGTTTTCGCAAGCAGCTTTATATATGCAGGTCCGGGACTGACACCGGAACAAAAAAGTAGGATTATGAGAATGCAAAGTACTATTGTAGTCAGAGGAGATGCTGTTGTTGGTATAAATCTGAACAATGTAAAAGTAGATTATAAATTTCCCAAACCATCCGCAACGGGTAATTATACTGAAGTATTGCCTCCGGGTTGGATTACATCCGTAACACGGTTGCAAATTAATACAACGGATCAGTTATCTATGTATGATTTATTATCGAATGGTACACCAAACTGTATTGCGCAGAATCCAGGTAATCCAAATAATATTCACACTGCTTATATGTGGGATAATTTAACGGACCCTGTCTCTTCGAGTGCAAACAGAAGAGTAAAATATTGGTATTCAACCGATAAAGGCGTAACGTGGACTTTTATTGCTAATGTTCCCGACGTTAGAGCAGGTTATTGTGCCGTAGATATTTTCAATTCCAGTCCGTCTAAGGAAATTTTCATTAATCACGCCGCCGGTACTACAGGAGGAACAAGAACTGAAACATTCCTGGATGCATTTGAAGGAATCGGTTCATTTTCAGTTATTGAACCCGGTGACAGAGCCTTTAACGAAATAATCTGGCCAAGAGGTGTTATGACAAGCAGTTCAGCGTTAACGAACAAAATGATTATTGTGGGTTCAGTTAACAGTACTACTTTTGATTCATCTTTCACAGACCTCTGTACATCTTATTCGCCCGCACCGGGTACCTGGAATGCGTGGCAGGCATTCAACGGCTCTACAGCCGAAACTTATAAAATGGCAAGAGGTTCTGACGGCAGAATTGGTTTCGTATATAAATCTGCCAGTCCNNCAACCGGTGCTCCGAATTATGGTGATATTTATTTCTGTGAATCAACCGACAATGGTTCTACGTTCAGTACTCCTTTGAAAATATTTGATGCTAACTTTTCGACGGATAGTTTAGCCGGTTTCAGAGGTCTGGATATTGTCTATGCAGGTACTTCTGCAAAAGTTGTTTTTGAAACTGTAAAACAAACTCAACTTGCTAATTATTTCCCGGGTGCACCGAATAATATCAGGTTCTGGTCACCGATATTACCCGGCTCTGACCCCAACAGAAGCATTATTATTGTTGATACAATTAAAGTAGGTTATCATCCTGCAGTATCGGGCGGAACTACGAACGATGCACTTGCTCCTATTTGCAGATGCGGAATCGGTATGTCAGGTTCGGTTATATTCGTTTCATTAATGTCTCCATACGGTCCGTATAGCGGTTCCAGTTTTGTTGGTGGCGTAGAACAAAATTCGTTTAATTCTATCTGGTTAACAGCTTCGGGCAATGGCGGACTTACATGGAAATGGCCGCAAAAAATTACTCCGTGGGATTCTACTATTCTTGGAATGAAAGACTGGACTTTCCCGAGCATTTCAAAATGGAATGATACATCTGCTACAACTTATTATGCTAATATGGTTTGCTTAATGGATTCTATCCCCGGCAGCTATTATTCACATCCTACTAACGGGTATGCGGTTTCAAAATTCATGTTTATGAGAGTATCTGTTTCAGCAATTAGTNNCAAAATTATCCGAATCCGTTCAATCCGACTACGAAGATAAGTTTTGCATTACCGAAGGCTTCAATCGTCACTTTAAAAGTTTTCGATATTAACGGAAGATTAATTGAAACATTATTAAATAATGAAACTGTAGTTTCAGGAATTAACGAAATAAACTTCAATGCTTCGAGATTAGCAAGTGGAATATATTTTTATAAAATCGAAGCCGGAGATTTTCAGGCAACAAAACGAATGATACTGGTAAAATAATTGCCGGGCAAGCTTGAACCGAATCCCGCGAATCAGGATTGGATTCAAATAAATATATATAAATTGATAGTTTATTATTTTTATTATTGCTTTTGCAGGTAATGGCAGACGGAAAATTTATCAATATATTTATTTTGTTTGCGTATTTGTTTTTATGTTTTATGACTTCACCGCATCCCCTCTCCTGTAAAGAGAGTGGGGAGGCGGTCTTTGTACGTAATTTATTCAATAATAAAATAATTTTTCAATTTAATTATTAATACAATGTACAGGATTTATTTCATCTTTATAACAACCGGAATATTATTATATTCCGCAATAACGGGTTTTACTATTATTAAGTCAGGTGAGAGTTACTCCAATCAGGTTTTTATAAACCAGCAAAGCCCTACGTCATCTTATGGGAATTTATCCCCGCAAGTCACATCACCTGAGAATACTTATAGTGTGAGTGGTTATACTTTTTCGCAATCAACTGCTACGTATACTCCGGCTTATGGCGGAACAGTTTTATGTACTTCTGCTTGTGACGACGGATACTTTTCCGGTATAGCATTGCCATTCACTTTTACTTTCAATGGTGCTGCTTATACAACAGTATCGATACAAGAAAACGGATGGTTACAGATGGGTACAACGACCCCATCCGGCTATACACCAATTTGTTCGGGTGGTTACCCGAATATTATTGTTCCTTTCGCCCGGGACCTGGATGGAAACGACGGGATAGATACACTTAGATACTTAACGACAGGTACTTCTCCAAATAGAGTATTTATCGTTGAATGGTGGCATTGGGGTTTTTATTCCGGTCAAACCAACCAGATAGATTTTCAGGTACAACTTTACGAAACATCCAATTTAATTAAATTTGTATATAAACCTGAAACTCCGGCTACTACTGACGCCCAAATTGGTTGTGGATTAGAGGGTGCTACAACTGCAGATTTTATTAGCAGAACATCAACTACAAGCTGGACATCTACGACAGCCGGTTTGACTAATTGTGATTATATGACATTTAGCTCGACAATTTATCCGACATCCGGATTGACATTCACCTGGACTCCAGCCGTTGTTACAGGACCTCCAACTGTGACCACTACCACACCTGTCGCTACAGGAATTACTACAGCTACAAGCGGTGGTAATGTTACAGACCAGGGTGGAAGTTCAGTTACCGCAAGAGGTGTATGCTGGAGTACATCCGCAAATCCATCAATTACAGATTCTCATACTTCAGACGGAACAGGAACCGGTGTTTTTACAAGTTCCATTACCGGACTAACAGGCGGAACATTATATCATGTTCGTGCTTATGCAACTAACACCTCAGGAACAGCATACGGAACCGATTTGACGTTTACAACTTGCACAGCTACTTCTATTCCATATAGTGAAGGTTTTGAAAGTGCAGTTTTACCATCCTTCCCTTGTGCTTGGACAATTCCAACTTCCGGAAATCCGGCAACTTATACGGGTTCTCAAACTTATAACAGGGCACCGCACACCGGACTCAATTATGCTTCATTTTACTATAACAGCACTCAAAAATGGGCTATTTCTCCGGGTATTCCATTGATTTCAGGTACCACTTATTTATTCAGTATGTGGTATATAACAGATGGTATCGGTGGATGGACAAATTTATCAGCTTACTATAATACAACAGCATCATCAACCGGAATGACTGCCATTACCGGCGCTACAGTTAGTGGTCCGACAAACACAACTTATACTCAGATGACAGGAAGTATAACTCCTTCTACTACAGGGACATATTATATCGGTGTAAGCTGTACTGATAATGGCGCTCCGTGGTATCTTACTTTCGATGATATAAGTTTAACAGTAGCTCCACCTATGGGGTATGTTTCAAGCACTACCGCACAGGTTACCCCAGGTGTACCCGTAGCATCCGGAACTCTTAACAACCCGATAATACAAGTTCAGGTTGTCGATACAGGTTTTACAAGCGCGATATCTATATCAAAATTTAGATTCGAAACGACTGGTTCAAACAATCCAACTGCAGATATTTCCAATGCAAAAGTTTATTTTACAGGAAACTCATCTACTTTTAGTACAGCAACCCTGTTCGGCTCACAAGCAAATCCAAACGGAGTTTTCAATATCTCGGGTTCTGCTTCATTAGTAGGCAATACCACTAACTATTTCTGGCTTACGTACGATACAAAGCCGGGAGCAGTTGGAGGAGATAGTTTAGATGCACAATGTGATTCTATTATAGGTACAAGCCCGATGAACGGCAGAGTTCCTACTATTATTGCTCCTTTGGGTTCCCGACCGATTACCGCGCCGTTATGCGGAACTTATACAATTCCGGGAAGTTATCCGACAATAGCTGCTGCTATTTCAGCGGTAAACACCATACCAAGTACATGTCCGGTTACTTTTAATGTTGCAGCAAACTACGTTGAAACCGGCATTAACCTTGTCTTTAATGCTGGTGGTACTGCTTCAGCTCCGATAACATTCCAGAAATCAGGAACCGGCGCTAATCCAAGAATCAGAGCAGGTTCGGGTGTTGGCAGTTATGATGGGATAATTATTTTTAACGGTGTGAATTACATAACTTTTGACGGAATTGATGTGGTAGATACAGCTACAAATTTGACAACTACGACTCAGCCTGAATTCGGTTATGCACTTTTAAGACCCGATGGTACTCACGGATGTCAGCATATTACTATCAAAAACTGTAATATAATATTAAATAAAACTAATACTTTGACATACGGAATTTATTCGAGTTATCAGAATTTAGCCGGAACATATCTAACTATTACAGCCGCATCAGGCACTAATTCTTTTAATAGTTTCTTAAGTGATAATATATCAAATTGTTACAGTGGTATATATTTATACAGTTTTTCTGATGGAGTAATACCTTACGCTAAAGAAGACCAGAATAATGTTGTGAGCACTATCGGAACAGGACGAAGCAGTATTACGAATTTTGGATATTCCACAGGAACTTCTTATGGAATATATGCCTATTATCAGAGAAATCCTCAATTTTCAAATACATTAATAAACAGTAATGGTGGAACCGTAACAAGCGGCTCCTTATATGGTATTTACGATTTTGATTACTATAATAACGCAAATGAAGTTATCACAGGTGATACTCTTACATTAGTTACTACGGGAACAACAGCCTATCTTTACGGTATTTATTGTTATTCATACTATGGTGTTGACCATATTATAAGCAATAATGTTTTGACTGGTTTTGTAAACCCGACTACCAGTTCTTATTATTCATATTATATTTATACTTCTAATGCATCCGGTTCTAATACATATCAAAACAGTTATACAATCACTGGAAATAAAATAATCGGAAATATTTATGGTACTGCCGGATTGGCAACAGGTGGAACTTATAATATTTATAGTTATGATTACTGCACTGCATATAAAAATATTTCTAACAATCTCGATTCCGGGAATACAATTCGCGGGACTTCAGCTTATGTGCAATATGGAATATATTCTCCCAGTGCACCTTTTGCCGGAAGAATATCTAATAACAGAATTGTAAATGATACATTATGCGGAACAACTTTTGCCTCAACAACTTATGGAATATATAATTCAGGTGGATCGCTATCGTGTATTATGGATAGCAATGTTGTTTCAAATAATTATCTTCCCTCTACAAGCACAGCTTCAATTTATTTTTTGTATAATACTGCTGCTGCAGGGATTCAGGATTTCAGCTACAATAATGTTTCCAATAATACAAGTCCCGGCTCAGGTACTTTTTATAGCATGTATTATGCTGC
The DNA here is from genome assembly GCA_003135995.1 of Ignavibacteriota bacterium. GTDB lineage: Bacteria > Bacteroidota > Ignavibacteria > Tepidaquicellales > Tepidaquicellaceae > FEN-1257. The sequence goes on from PNBM01000047.1 coordinate 33,691, forward strand.
AGCTCCGGGAATCGGCTCGACTGTTAATATTTCGAATAATACTATTTCGAACCAAAATAAAACAACTGCTACAGGAACAGGTTCTATTTTCGGAATTTATCAGGGTTCCACTCCTGCAGGCACAATAAATATTAACAACAATGTAGTAACAGGATTTGCAAGTGCTGCCGCAACAACTTTATATGGTATTTATCAGGCTAGCTCTCCTCCTAATTTCTTAAACATAATTAATAATAAAGTTGGTAATTATAATACCCAGGGAGCGGGTTCTATTTATGGTATATATACCGGTGGTACAACAACGACAATAGAAAATATATCACAGGATTCTGTATATAATCTTACAAGTCTCGGTGGTACAATTTATGGTATGTATTGCGTAAGCGGAAATCCTGCTAATATTTTCAGGAACACGATAAATGGAATTTACTCGACTACGAGTACGTCAGCTTCAGTTTACGGGATGTATGTCAGCGGCGGTGTTATTAATAATATATACAATAACTTTGTTTATGATATTAATGCACCTGCAAGCACAATTAATCCTGCCGTCTCAGGTATTTACCTGTCAGGCGGTACTTTTGATAACCTTTATTATAATACAGTACTGCTAAAAGCAGTTAGCACTTCAGCTACTACGTTCAGCACTAATGCGCTTTATGCTTCTACAACTCCGAATGTTGATATGAGAAATAATATTCTTGTTGATAGCTCAACACCTGGACCAACTACCAGCTTCGCAGTTGCTTACAGAAGGTCAGCAAATTCATTAACTACATATTTAAATACATCGAATAATAACTGTTTCTATGCGGGTACTCCTTCGGCGTCACACTTAATATTTTATGATGGTACTAATTCAATGCAAACATTAGCGGCATATAAAACATTTATAGTGCCTCGCGATATTAATGCTTGCACGGAAATGCCTCCGTTTATAAGTTCTGTTGCACCATTTGATTTAAGAATAAAAACAAATGTTGCTACCCAGCTTGAAAGCGGTGGACAAACAATTTCCACACCTCTTAATAATATTACTACTGATGCATTTAATACTCCAAGATTCCCGAATACCGGTTACCCGGTTGGAACATTTACACCTAAAGCTCCGGATATTGGAGCTACCGAATTCGGTGGTGTGAATGGAGATCAGGTTCCTCCAAGTATTAGTTATACACCACTCGGTATAGGCGGAACTTCTAACAGAGTATTCCCTAACGTTATTATAACAGACAACTCTGGTGTTAATGTTACCACAGGTACAAAGCCAAGATGCTATTACAAGAGGTCGACTGATGGAAACGTAATTAATGATAATACAAATGCAACAGACGGATGGAAATATG
>PNBM01000152.1:0-2992 GCA_003135995.1 Ignavibacteriota bacterium
TATTTTCTATTTTTCACAAATTGCTTTTCTCAGACAAGCTGGGTCTGGCAGAATCCCCTTCCACAAGGGAATGATTTATATTGTGTAAATTTTATAAACTCCAATACAGGGTGGGCTTCCGGTAATTACGGAACATTAATCAAATCTACTGATGGGGGTATAAACTGGACATGTATAAATCTTTCTGTAACAACTCTCGTTAGAGGTCTTCAGTTTTTTGATAATAATAACGGGCTTATTGTGACATCTGACGGCAATATATTGAAATCCACAAATGGCGGTTTAAACTGGAATATGATATCTTCAGTTTCTGCAAATTATATTGTATCAATGTTTTTTATTAATGCCAACACAGGGTGGCTGACCGGAGGCCCGGGAAAAATTTTCAGAACTACGAATGGAGGTATTAATTGGAATAGCCAGTCGAGCGGGGTTAGTTCTGATATTAATTGCTCTTATTTCTTAAATTCGTTAACAGGGTGGGCAGTTGGAATTAATGGACTTGTTTTAGAAACAACAGATGGCGGCAATAATTGGATAAATATTAATACTATTATACAAACGAATTTTCAAAGTGTTTATTTTCCGAATCAATCAACAGGGTGGGCAGTAGGGATAAACGGTATGATTGCACGAACTACAAATTCAGGTACAAACTGGGAAATTCAGTCATCCGGTATTTCTAATACTTTATATTCAGTTAAGTTCATTGATGAAAATCGGGGTTCAGCTGTTTCCTATGGTCAAATAATAAGAACAACAAATGGTGGAATTAATTGGACGTCTCAATCAATCCCATATACAAGAGACTTATATTCGTTATATAAAACCGACAGTACATTTTTTTCTGTTGGTTATGGCGGAGTAATATTAAAATCTACTAACAGCGGTGCCAACTGGAATAATCTTTTAATTGGTAATAGTAATGATTTATATTCTTTATGGTTTATTAATAATACAACCGGTTGGGCAGCGGGTTTGAATGGTGTTCTTCTCAAAACTACAAATAGCGGTGTTAACTGGGATGTGCAATCAACACCTAATACTGCTCCTATAAACTATTTATATTTTTATGGAGACCAATATGGCTGGGGGACGGGATATAATGGAGCTGTTATTCGTACTACGAACAGTGGATTGAGCTGGGATTCTTATTATGCCGGAGTTAATGTAAATCTTTGGTCGGTAAGTTTTAAAAATGCTAATACAGGATGGTCTGTTGGTTCAAGTGGAACATTATTAAAAACTACGAATGGAGGAAATAATTGGATAAAACAATCCATTAATGTAAACGAAGACTTGCTATCAATTTATTTTACAAATAATACTACGGGATTTATAGCCGGATGTAACTACAATGGAAATGGAATTGTGCTTAAAACAACAGACGGAGGAAATGTATTTGTTCATAACGAATCTATTAATAATCCGGACGAATATAAACTAAATCAAAATTATCCGAATCCGTTTAATCCGTCGACGAAAATTAAGTTTAGTATTCCCCCCTTCGAAGGGGGGCAAGGGGGGATGATTGTGTTGAAAGTATATGATATCCTCGGAAAAGAAATAGCAACGTTGGTTAATGAAAAATTACAACCCGGNNCCATTTTCCATTAATCAATTTTCCGGTTACCAATTACCAAGCGGGATTTATTTTTATACACTCCATGCGGGTGATTATAAAGAAACAAAAAAAATGCTATATATAAAATAAATTATCAAAAATTATGAAAAAATTATTGTTCATCATCAGTTTTTTATTGTTATTTGGAAATTCATACTCTCAATCTATTTGGTCAACTCAGAATAGCGGAACGGTAAATGATTTACGATTTTCATATTTTGTTAATCAGCAAACCGGATGGGCTGTTGGTTTTTATTACACAATTGTTAAAACAACAAACGGAGGTTTAAATTGGATTACACAGGATGCTAATACTTACCAGAGTTTTGTTTCTGTATATTTTATAAACGACCAGACAGGTTGGGCTTCAGGAGGTACACTTTCTGCTGAAATATCTACTATATCGAAAACGACAAATGGAGGGCAAAATTGGGATGTTGTGTATTCATCGACAATTGGTTTAGTATTTAAAACGGTTTTTGTTTCTCAAAATCTCGGTTTTTCCGTTACGTCAAAAGGATACATTTTGAAATCAACGGATTTGGGTTCAACCTGGAATACAATTTTTTCTAATATGAGTTTTTGTTTTACTCAATGTTGTTTTCTTAATCAAAACACAGGATGGGTAATTGGAGATTATGGAACTATCTTGAATACTACAGATGGCGGAAATAATTGGTTGATTCAAAACAGCAATACTTCAGACAATCTTGAGGGAATTTATTTCTCATCAGTTAGCACAGGATATATAGTAGGAACTAACGGAAAAATATTAAAAACAACAAACAGCGGACAAAATTGGATAAGTAAATCTGCAAATACTACGTATTGGTTAAATTCTATATGTTTTATCAATAATAATACAGGATATATAGTTGGAGGAAACGCATTTTTAAATGATTCTAAAAATATATCTTCAACTCCCGTGATGTTCAGGACAAATAATGGAGGAGAAAATTGGATTTCTCAGAATACCCCCGCTACTTCTACATTAGCTGTAATTAATTTTGTAAATGATCAAACAGGCTGGGCAGTCGGCCGGAGCGGGACTATAATTAAAACTACCAATGCCGGTTCGGTTTTTATTAAAAATATAAATACAAATTTACCATTTCAATATTCATTAAATCAAAACTATCCAAATCCGTTTAATCCAAGTACGATTATAAGATACCAGATTAAAGATTTAAGATTCGTGACATTAAAAGTATATGATATTCTCGGAAAAGAAATCGCAACTTTGGTTAATGAGAAATTACAACCGGGAACATACGAAGTTCCATTTTCCATTAATCAATTTTCCGGTTACCAGATCCCAAGCGGAATTTATTTTTATACGCTCCGCGCGGGTGATTATGTCGAAACAAA
>PNBM01000152.1:3001-8221 GCA_003135995.1 Ignavibacteriota bacterium
ATTAAATATTATTTTATGAAAAAGCTTCTTCTATTTTCGATTCTTTATTTTCTATTTTTTACGAATTGCTTTTCGCAATCGGGTTGGGTATGGAAATCACCTTATCCGCAGGGAAATAGCATTAATGAAATTTTCACGGCTCCATCCGGCAAATTATATGGAATTGGTGAATACGGAACATTAATAACATCTACAAACGGAGGTGCCAATTGGAATATTGTTAATAAATTGCTTGGTTTAACGGAAAGTTTATATTCTCATTTTGTCAGGGATGATAATACGATTTTTATAGGTGCAAGTTCCGGCAAATTATTAAAAACCACTGATGCAGGTTTATCCTGGAACGTTAAATATGATTTTGGTCAGCAATGGGGACAAATTTCGGAAATTGATTTCCATANNTTCCATAATATTAATACAGGTTATATTATTGCATATGATAATTACGTATTTAAAACTACTAATGCAGGGAATAACTGGTTGCAGGTATTTAATCCGGGGCATATGTTGACTGATATAGAATTTATTTCTCCTGACACCGGTTTTGTAAGTTCTGCCGGTATGGAAATTTATGTTCCGGGAATTTATAAAACTGTAAACGGAGGTCAAAACTGGAGCCCTGTTTATAGTTCTATAGTTGGAAATGTAGATGATTTAAAATTTATAAACTCAACTACAGGTTTTGCAACCTTTCAAAGTTCGCTTTTAAAAACAACTAATGCCGGAGAAAATTGGGGTTATTATGGAAATAACTATTATGATAGCATTAATACAGTTTTCTTTTTCAACGATTTAACTTCATATGCCACATTTTTCCCTTCAAAATTTAAAATAACTACCAATGGAGGATACAACTGGATAACAAAACAATCACCGGCAAATCAATTTGATGGGATAAATTTTTTAAATCTTAATACAGGATATTTGCAAGGTTTTTATAATGAAATATATTTCACATCTAACGCCGGTAATAATTGGACTATGCAAACCGAATCGAATGGTCCGGGTTATGGAATATTAAATGACGGGGTTTTTATCGATGCCAACACAGGTTTTTTAGTTGGCATGTCTCAGCTTATTAAAAGAACTACTAATCAGGGAGAAAACTGGCAGATTATTCCTTGTCCTCAGAGCGGGAATAATGATGGTGTAGATTTTATTAATGCAAATACGGGATTTATTGTTGGGAGCTATCCTGATTCGGGAGTTTTACTAAAAAGCATAGATGGCGGATTGAACTGGGCTATCATTAAAAACTTTGCAAATGATGCAACCAAATGTATTAGGTTGTTTAATGAAAATATCGGGATAATTGGATTTCAACATGGTGCGATTTATAGGACATCGGACGGCGGTAATAACTGGTCACGTGTTGACAGTTCAATTTATTACGGAGTGCATTCATTTTTTATACAAAATAGCACGACAGGATACGCTTCGGGTTATATAAATAATCTTTCAGGTAAAGTTTTAAAAACCACTGATGCGGGTCTGACCTGGAATGTTTTATTGACATCATCGGGTGTAGGTCACATAAAATTTTTGAATAACAATACTGGATTCAGCGCAGGTCAGGGAGTTTTAAAAACTACTGATGGAGGTCAAAATTGGTTTAGAGTTTTAAATAATGGCAATGTTTTCGGAATGGATTTTGTAAATGAAAATGTTGGATTCGTCACTGGCTCTACATCGGGAACACTAATAACTGAATTCATTTACAGAACTACAAATGGCGGAGTTACATGGAATGGTTTGGATTTCCCTTCAGCCGGAACGATGTATGGAGTAAAATTTTTTAATGCAAATACGGGTCTTGTATTCGGTGAATACAGTTCCATATTAAAAACTTATGATGGGGGAGGAAACAGCATTTCTTCAGTTTCGATTTTAGGGAAAAATATTCCGGGAGATTTTATATTATCTCAAAATTATCCGAACCCGTTTAATCCGTCGACGAAAATAAGGTTTAATATTCCCCCCTTAGAAGGGGGGCAAGGGGGGATGACAGTTCTGAAAGTATATGACATCCTCGGAAAAGAAATTGCAACTTTGGTTAATGAAAAATTACATCCCGGTGAATACGAAGTACCATTTTCCATTAATCAATTTTCCGGTTACCAGCTCCCAAGCGGAATTTATTTTTATACATTAACCGCCGGAGATTTCAGAGAAACAAAAAAAATGCTATTGATAAAATAACGATAGTTATTTCATCACAGTCCCGATATTCTTTATCGGGATTGATATTTGTTTAAAATGACGATAGTCATCCCGACTCGTCGGGATCCCGATAGCGAAGCGTATCGGGAATTTTATTAAAATAATTATGATATGAAAAAACTTTTTTTATTTTTAATTTTTTATTTTTTATTTTTTGGAGATTTATTCGCACAATGGCAGCCGGATGTAAGGTTGACAAATAGCCCCGGTGATTCATATGTAAATAGAAATTGTTTATACACAAATGGAAATTCATTACATTTGGTTTGGTATGATAACAGAGATGGTAACTACGAAATATATTATAAACTCTCAACTAATAGCGGTTTGAATTGGGGAGCAGACACAAGGCTTACTTATAACGTGGCATCGTCGGTTTATCCGTCAATATCAGCATCCGCTTCAATGCTGCATATTGTATGGTCTGATGACCGTGATGGTAATGAAGAAATATATTATAAACGGTCAACAAACGGAGGCTTATTTTGGGGCGGGGATACACGGTTAACAAATAGCACTAATCATTTATCCGAATATCCACAATTTTCAGTTTCAGGTTCATTTCTTCATCTTGTCTGGCAGAAATTAATTAATAGTAATTGGATAATATTTTATAAACGTTCTACCGATGAAGGTACGAGTTGGGGGGCGGATGTAAGTTTGAGCAGTGATTCAATTACATCAATGATTCCGTCAATTTCATCGTCAGGTCAATTTGTACATATTGCATGGGAAGATCATCAATCTCAGAGATTAATATACAAACGTTCGACTAATGGAGGTCAGAGCTGGGAAGCAAATAAATTTATATCGAATAACCTGGGTGCTGGGTCGCCTTCAATTTCTGTGAATGGTTCTATCGTTCATGTTGTATGGTATAATGGAATGGGAAACATAGATTATAATCGTTCAACTGATGGCGGAATAAGTTGGGGAGCCGAAACACAGCTTACAATTGATTCTCACGCTTCATTCATGCCTTCAGTTTCCGCGTCAGGTGCATTTGTTCATGTTACCTGGGAAGATTTGAGAAACGGCGGGAGTAATTCGGAAATTTATTATAAACGTTCATCGAATGGAGGTTTAAACTGGGGAGCAGATACGAGACTTACAAATGCAGATTATTATTCAGAAAATTCATTTGTTACGGTTTCGGGTTCGGTGGTTCATGTTGTTTGGATAGATGGTCGAACCGATGAAAACAATGCTGAAATATATTATAAGCGAAACCCAACAGGAAATACAATAGGAATAAAAAATATTAATTCAGATATACCGGATAAATTTTCATTATCACAAAATTATCCAAATCCGTTTAATCCGAGCACGATTATAAGATACAAGATTAAAGATTCAAGATTTGTGACTTTGAAAGTATACGATATTCTCGGAAAAGTAGTTGCAACTCTCGTAAATGAAAAACAATCTCCCGGAGAATATGAATTACCATTTTCCATTAATCAATTTTCCGGTTACCAGATCCCAAGCGGAATTTATTTTTATACACTCCGTGCAGGTGATTATGTCGAAACAAAAAAAATGCTGATGATAAAATAGCAATAGCTATTTTATCAGAAGTCCCGATTAACTTTATCGGGATTAATGGCTCTTTAAAATAACGATAGTCATCCCGACTCGTCGGGATCCCGATAGCGTAGCGTATCGGGATTGATGGCTCTTTTAAATGACGATAGTCATTTTATTAGGAATCCTGTTATGAAGCGTAACAGGTCAATAATAAAGTGAATCTCTAAATTTGAAACTTGAAAAAATAAATAAAAAATTTAGAGAACGTAAAAAAAATTATTTAAATATTATTTTAGATTTTAAATATAAATTTATGAAAAAGATATTATTTATTTTTTTCTTGATTTCTTCATTTAGTCCATTACATGCTGATTGGTTTTCTGTTATTGGATCTACGAACGGTATATTTCGTTCAATTTTTTTCGTAAACTCGCAAACAGGATGGGCAGGTAGTTATTCAAGTATGTTGTATAAAACAACAAATAGCGGGATTAATTGGACAATGAGCAGCCCGTTCGGCAGTAATTATTATTCATTATATTTCTTAAATGCACAAACAGGTTGGGTAGCTTGTGATGGTGGTCAAATTCGTATGACTACTAATGGAGGAGCAAACTGGATATTACAAGATACAGGTTATTTTAATATACTCAGATGTGTATTCTTTTCAGACTCTTTAAAAGGTTGGGCTGTTGGCCAGACAATTTTTCATACAGAAAACGGAGGAACGAACTGGATTACGCAAATTAGCGGAACATCGAGTGAACTTGAATCGGTATATTTCGTAAATTCACAAACGGGTTGGATTGCCGGAAATAACGGAACAATCTTGAAAACTACCAACAGCGGATTAAATTGGGTAATGCAAAATAGTGGAACAACTAATCTTCTCTCATCGGTTCATTTTGCAAACTTGCAAACAGGATGGGCTGCAGGGGGAATTACGGGAAACGGCGGAGTTATTTTAAAAACTATTAATGGTGGAACTAACTGGAATCCTCAAATATCCAATGATACAAATCCTTTATGTTCGATTGATATTGTAGATTCATTACATGCTTATATAGTTGGATATCGAGGAACCTTACGATATACTTCAAATGGGGGAGTAAACTGGATTTCGCAAACAAGAGTCGATACAAACAATTTATATTCCGTTTATTTTGTGAATTCCCAGTTAGGATTTGCTTCAGGTTTTCATACGATTCTCAAAACTACTAATGGCGGAGTTACTTTTATTAATAATTCATTTTTGATGAATTCATCGGTTTTTGATTTATCCCAAAATTATCCGAATCCGTTTAATCCGTCGACGAAAATAAAGTTCCGGATTTCGGGGGGATTCCCGATAGTAGCATTCGGGAATGACATGGTTGTTTTGAAAGTATATGATATACTCGGAAAAGAAATTGCAACTTTGGTTAATGAAAAATTACAACCCGGTGAATACGAAGTACCATTTTCCATAAATCA
>PNBM01000281.1 GCA_003135995.1 Ignavibacteriota bacterium
CGCAACATAAATGTTGCGTTACGAAGCATGTTCTTGCTCTTACTTGATAGACTTGATAAACTTGATAAACTTGATAAACTTGTGCGTTCTTTGCATCCCGACTTGTCGGGAACAAACTTTACAAACTCGATAAACTTACTTTGCTTTTTCGTTTAATATTAATAAATAATAAAGTAAATTTGATTTTATCATTATTCTATTTAATTTTTACTATGCAAAATTTAATCGATGATGTTATCCGCGAACTGGAAAAAGGAAATTACGTCGATGCGATAAAATATTGCGACCAGCTTATCGAATCATTTCCTGATAATTATATTATTTATGAAATAAGAGGTAATTGCATGCTGGAGACGGGTAACTTCATTGATGCAATTAAAAATTATGAGGAAGCAATAAAAAAAATTGACCCTCAAAAAGAAAAGCAAAAAAACGATTTAGCCGCTTTGTTTAATAGAAAAGGATTTGCAAAAATAAAATTAAATGATTTTGAAAACGCTATAGAAGATTTTAAACAGGCAGAAAAAATCCGTCCCGAATTTCCAGAACTTTACAATAATTTTGCAAATGCATACCGTAATATAGAAGAGTATAAACTGGCTTTAGACTATTGCGGTAGAGCAATAGCTCAGAAACCCGATTTTCCCGAAGTGTATAATAACAGGGGAAATATTTATTATATGCTCTCCAAAGAATCCGAAGCAATAGACGATTATACCAAAGCTATTGAATTGAATCCGGATTATGCCGGTGCATATTTTAACAGGGGTACAACTTATTTTTATTTAAAGAATGATTATGATAAAGCAAAAGAAGATTGGGAGAAGGCTATTGAATTGAATCCGGATTTCAAAAAAGATTTATCGGAAAAATTAAAAGAAATCGAAAACAAAATAAATCCTATAACTAAAGTTCCGCAGGTAATTTTGGAAACCGATTCTTCCAATAAACCTGAAGAGAAAACTGCTGAGCCGAAGGAAGAAATAAAGGTTGCGGAATTAATTACTGAACACATAAAAGAGACGGAAATGACCGCCCCGAAGGAAACACTCGAAGATTATATAAATCAAAATATCGCAGCAGAAGAAAAGAAAAAAGATTCCGGAATGTTTGAAGAAACATCTTTGCCGGTCCCTGAAAAACCAGAAGAATCAAATGATAATGATTTTTTCGAAAAATCATTGAATTTTCACACGGAATTAACCGAAAAATCAACTGAAGAGATTAACAGTGAAAATATCGATTTATTTAAAGATATGGATGATTACTTTAAAACTTTTGAAACGAAAAATAGTGAAAACGAAATTGTTATTCCCGATTTAAATTTCAAAGATATTTTTACCGAAAACAAAGAGAAGGAAAGCGTTTATGATAGCCCGGTAACAGAAGAATTTACACGCCGGGATGAAAATATTATTCCGGAAGAGCTCAAACAATTGCATAAAGAGATCTCCGAAATTCCTGCACCGGCTATGAAAGATTCAGAGGTAAAAGATAAAAAAATTGAAAGCATTACTCAATCTGAAAAAGTTCCGGTACCGGATGCGATTAAACAAAAAGTAATTTCACCGGAAGAAAAAGAAAGCAATAAAAAACAAAACCCCGTTTTAATATGGTCGTTGATAGTTTTAATTGTCATTATTGTCGGCTTCATTATTATATACCAGTCATTTTATAAAAACACAGGAAATGAAATAAAAGAAACTGCCCGGGTTGATTCTACTGTTACCAATCAGGGAAATCAGGAGAATTTATTGACGGACAGCGCTATGAATAAAGCCGGGTTAAATGAAGGAGTCAAATCAAAAGATACAACATTGGATGAAAATATTACGGAAAATAAAAACGAAGAAGTGTCCAAAGAAAACGCAAAAGAAGAAACAAAAGAAAATGTAAAAGAACAGCCGGCAGATAATGTGAAACCTGTTACATCGCTTATAGAGGGCAGAACGGATTTGATATTGATTCACGAAGGTAATAATTATTTTATACAGGTGGGTTCATTTAAAGACAGGGAACCCGCTGAAACAAGAGTAACAAAATTACAAAACAGTAATATTAAATCCGGGATTAAAGAAGTTGATCTTGGTGATAAAGGAAAATTCTACAGGGTCAGGGTTGGGTCTTTTGATTCAAAGGAATCCGCTGTGTCTTATGCTCCGAAAATTGGAAAAGAATAGTAATGAACGCATTGCAGCAAATAAATATAGAACTTCCCAAAGAAGAAAAATTCAGAATCCTGATTCCACAGGTAAAATCTTTGATTGAAGACGAAGATAATTTCATAGCAAATATATCTAACATAACTTCTGCTATAAAATATACATTCGATGATATTTCATGGGTCGGATTTTATTTTATCGATAAATCGAATCCCGGACAACTTGTGCTTGGACCGTTTCAGGGTAAAGTAGCATGTACAAGAATCGCAATCGGAAAAGGTGTCTGCAGTGCATCGGTTTTGAAAAAAGAAACTATAGTCGTACCTGATGTCGAAAAATTCCCGGGACATATTTATTGTGACCCTGACGCAAGGTCGGAAATCGTAATTCCTGTCATCAAAAATAATGATGTGATTGCCGTACTCGATATTGACAGCAATAAATTGAATACATTTGACGATACGGATAAAAAAAAATTTGAAGTTCTTATAAAAAATATTTTATCTATTTTCTGATTATGAACAAAGATAGCCTGATAAACAAAATATATGTAAAAAGTCCTTTTAACAAAAATCACAGCAAAAGTATTTTCAACAGAATTTTTGAATTAATAAAAGGTTCTGTAAAAGAAAATAACTTTTTTGAAATAGAAGAATTCGGCGAGTTCAGTGTTGAAAGACGCGAAATGAAGGTGATTGCAGATCCGGATAAGATGTCTGAAATTCTTCTTCCCCCTAAAGATAAAGTCGTTTTTAAACCTGCTGATAATATTATTAAAAGTGTAAATTTAGGTAATGACTAAGGAACAATTAATAAAAAAGATTGCCCGGGAATATTCAGTAGATGAGATTGATGTTTCAAATTATTTTGAAAGCATTTTTGAAACGATAAATGCGGCTTTTATAAAGAATAAAAATGTAAATATATCCGAATTTGGCAAATTTGTATTAAGAACAAAGACCGGAACCGGAGGCATCAAAACAAAAACCATTTCGTTTTCACCCTCGAAAAAATTTGCGCTTGAAATAAATTACAATTTTAGTGACCTAGTTCCCGTTAAAATAAAAACTCTCGACGAAAAATCATTGCGTGAAGAATATTATGAACCGACAGATGCTGATGAGGTAATACTTATAGAATCCGAAGGCGATGTAGTCGATAACGAAATTGACGAAAAAAATGATTTTCTCTTTTCACAATTATCCGAAAATTTAAAATCAAGATTTCTTAATGAACACTTTGCAGATGATTTAATAAATAATGATACGCCCCGTGTAAAAACCGAAGTAATACCGGGAATTCCGGTCGGGGAAAAAGAAATTCCGGAAATTTCCGCCCCGGAACAATTAACCCGGGAACAGGAAGAAAATAAAATTGGAATCGAACCCGAAGATAAAAATATCTCATCTGAAGAAAATATTCCCGTTGTTTTAATTCCCGAAGAAGTTATTAACGGTGAAAATATTCCGGATACAATAATTCCGGAGGAAATAATAACCGAAAAAGGAGAAACGGAATTATCGGAGCCTGAACCGCTGACAGTAAAATCAGATGATACCGTGCAGGAAGAAACTCAAAAGGAAGATTTTACGACATTCACAAGGCAGAAAGAAACATCATCAAAAGCTCAAACCGTATTTTCAGATGCCGAAATGTTGTTAATTGAGTTGAAAAAAATTAAAGAAAAAGAAAAAGATAAAATTATTTACGATAAAATTGATGAAGAAAAGAAACAACAGGATATTATCGACGAACAGGATCCGGTACCTGTAATTTCGGATTGGGAAACGGTAAAATCTAAAGCGAAAATTAGGACGGAGGAAGAGAAGGCATTAGAAGAAGAGTTGGAAAGAATGCTCGAAGAACGCGAAAAAATTCTTACGGAAATTAAACAACTTGAATCCGATTCTCAAAAGATTATCAGAATCGAATCTTTAATCAATGCGTTTTCTAAAACGTCAGATGATTTATTAAAAGTTAGTTCAAAACCGGTAAAGCCGAAAAAAGAATTTACAATAGAAGAAAACGTTAAAGCTCATGATGAATCATTTGAAGATAAATTGAGAAGTTTATTGGAACCATCTGTGCCTGATGTTTCAGCCCCGCAAGATGTTTTCATTCAACCGGATGTTTCAGCTTCACAAGATGTTTTCGTCCCGCCTGTTGTAATCACGCCGCAGGATGTTTCGGATTTACAGGAGGAATCAACTCTACCGGATGTTTCAGCCCCGCCGGATTCTTTAAAGTCATTCGATATTTCCGATTTAAATTTACCACAGGATGTATTCATCGAAGAAAGTGAAGACGGGAAAAAGGATATTGAAAATGCAGAGATGAAAATATTCGATAAGTTGATTGAAGAACACTTTGCTTCAGAACCTCCGGAAATAAAACCCGACAGAAGTTTGGAATTACTCGAAGAACAATATGATAACTTAATTAAACCTTCTGAGCAGGAACCGGTATTGTTTACTCCGGAAAAGCAAATGGAAAGTGTAATTCCCGAAGAACCCGAAGCAGAAATAGAATCATTCGAAGAGAAGAAAGAAGATTTGTCTCGATTCCTGAAACCTGATACGGGATTGGATTCGCTTAAAGAACAATTTGATGATTTGACTATTACAGAAAAGCCGGATGAAATTATAATTCCCGAACGGCTCGAAGATGCGTTCGTTAATATAGAACTTCCTGAAGAATTTAGCAAAGCTGAAAGAACATTTTTCGAAAAAGATAAAATTGAAAAAGAAAACGCGGTCAGAAATTATAATGATATTTTTAAATCGGTTGAGTCTTATAAACCGAAAGCCGTTCAACCGGCTAAAATAACTGAAGAACCTAAAAAAACACTGAAGAAAAAAAAATCTATGAAAAAACTTATTATCCCGATTATAATTCTGTTAATACTCGGAGTTATAATTATTGTAATGAGTAGACCAAATCCGTCAGCGTTACAGGATGATGTACTTGTTACGACAGGAACAAATGAGAATAAGACGGATGCGAATAAGAACGAAAAAAATTCGGACGCAGAGTCAATTAAAACAAAAGATGTTCCTGCAGATGTAGATAAAATTATTTATGAAGATAATGGTGTTTACTTCAAACAAAATTCACTTGGAGTATTTATACAGGTAGGTACTTATTTATCGGAGAAGGAAGCAAAAATAAAAGCTTTCTTGTTGAAAACTCAGAAATTCAATGCCGACGTCGAGAAAATTAGTTTGGGCAAAAATGATTTCAGGTATCGTGTGAAAATCGGACCTTATCCTGATCTCGATGCTGCGAAAGCATCGTTCGAAACAATGAAGAAATAATATCGGTGTACCGCAACATTTATGTTTTTTGTTGTATCACAACATTTGCGCTCTTTGCATCCCGACCCGTCGGGACATGTTGTGGATTTATCATCTTATTTATTTTACGATGCGAACTAAATACGTTTTGAAATTTTCCTGTATGTTTTTATCGCCGCACCCGCAAAAATTAATATTAAGACAATGTATGTAACATAACACCAGATTATATCGCCGTGCTTCGTGTAAAATGTTTTTTCATCCCGAATACCAACTTCATCTGTAAAAGTAGTTTTTTCATTTATTGGTGTCTTGTCATACATATTTCCCCACGGGTCTATTATATCTGAAATGCCTGTGTTCGCACATCTTACAATCCATCGCCTGTTTTCGATGGCTCTTAATAAAGCAAATTGATTATGCTGATATGTACCGAATAATTTTCCCCACCATCCGTCATTCGTGATGATAACGGAAAACTCTGCTCCTTTATCTATGAAACGGGAGAAAAAATCGGAATAAATTGATTCATAACAAATAGCAGTGTTAAATTTATATTTGTTATTCAATAGAAAAATTGTCGTATCGATACCCGTACTGTAAGAGCTTAATCCAACTCCCCATGTAATTAAATTTTTAAGAAATGGAATTTTCTCCTGGTATGGCATTCTTTCGCTTGCAATGACGAGTTTAATTTTCGCGTATCTTTGAATTAAAGATTTATCTTTAAAGGGTTCAAATAATATTGACGCATTAAAATCATCATAATAAAGTCCGTTTGATTTAAATTTTTTTGAATCGGGTCTGGCTTTGGTGGAATCATCATAAACCTTAACGTAATTTGTACCACTTAAAAGTGGTGTATTAATACTATCACAAAGATTTTGTATAATAGTATATTTATCATCATAAAACGGATATAATATGCTGAAAGTAAATGCCGTTTCAGGAAGAACAATCAAATCAATTTTTTTCTTATTTTCTTTCATCACGTCTTTTATCATCGAAACATATTCGTCAACAAGTTTGTCCGGCCGTTCCTCCCATTTGTGCCATGGATTTATGTTCGGCTGTATAACGGTAACATTAATTTTTTCTTTTGCCGGATAGTTATTTTTATCAAAAAACAATTTCGTTAAAATATTAGGCGCTATATAAAGCAATAAAATAATTATTATAACACTTATTATTTTTTTATTTTTTAAATTCGAAATGTTGCCTTCTAATTTTTTATAGAGATAAAATATCAACGCACTGATAACGTATATCCAGAACGATAGACCGTAAACACCCGTATACTCTATAAACTGGATTTTGTCGAGATTGGTCGTAAAACTATTGCCCGCTAATATCCACGGGAAACTAATTTCACTTCTGCACGAGATGTATTCGTACGCAAGCCAGACAAGAGGAAAATAGATTAAATGAAACATTGGATATTTTTTCGGTGAAAGATTTTTTTTCAGGAAAAAATATGCAAGCGACGAAAAAGTAAGATAAACCGAATGTAATACCATGGTCAAAGTTCCGCCGAGTATAAGAAACCTGTCGGCATTTTCTCTCAATCCGCTTAACGCAAGCCATGATACTGCAACGAGGTCGAAGACCAAATATATAATATAACTTCGGAAAAATACTTGTTTGTAGTTTTCACAGTTTTCCAGGATATTAAGAAATAAAACATACCCGGCGAATATTAATAAATATAAATCGACTGGCGGATAAGCTAATCCCAGACATAAACCCGCGATTATATATGTTAAAAACTTTTTGATGTTATAATTTTATTTAATATTGAAACCAAGTTGTTTCTTAATCCCGTAGGGATTTCCCGCTTATAGCTTTTTTAATGAAATCAAGTTTAATCCCGTAGGGATTTTCCGTTTATAGGATTATGATTCTCTACTAATCAAACCCCGTAGGGGTTTCCCGTTCAATTACAATTAAAAAACTCACAATATCTTTAATTTCTTATTCACCGCTTTCCATATCTCGATTACTATCCATCCGATTATCAAACCGATTATCATTCCCCCAAAAATATCAAACGGATAATGTACTCCGCAGAACACACGCGAAAGCGCCATCAGAGAGGCACCAACATACAACCCGTATTTTACCTTCGGATAGAAATAAGTAAAAAAGTAAGCACCCGCAAAATTATTTACTGCATGTGATGAGGGGAAAGAGAAAGAATTCGTACAACCAACAAGCAAATGCACATTCGGTAATGTATTGCAGGGTCTTATTCTCTGAACGAAATTTTTTATTAAATTACTGCTTGCCTGATCACTGATTAATACGAGCAGCAACACAAGCAGTGCTGCAACTCTGCCTCTTCTGCCACCTGCTATCATCAGGTAAAGCCACATTATTGCATAAAACACATACCAGTGGTCTTCAACGGTTATGAACGGAAAAAATTTATCCGTAACAGGATTTGCAAGTGTTACGTTAATAAAATAAAAGATTTTTTCGTCGAGTGCCTGTAATATATTCAATTAATTAATTTATTATTATTAAAAATTGTACCGGGCTAAATCATTTATAAAGAATTGCAACGCAAGTCGCTTCACAGCCCTCCTTCTTCCCTACAAATCCCAGACCTTCCGCAGTTGTTGCTTTGATGGAAATATTTTTTGATTTAATAACAGAAGAAATGTTTTTTTTCATTTCATCTATAAATTTAAAAATTTTCGGTTCTTCGAGTGACAGCATACAATCTATATTTCCGACTTTAAATTTTTTCTTCGAGATTAATTTATAAGTTTCTTTAAGTAATATTAAACTCGATATATCTTTGAATCTTGAATCCGTATTCGGAAATTGATGTCCTATGTCTTCAAATCCCGCAGCCCCGAGCAAAGCATCACAAACCGAATGCAGTAAAACATCGGCATCGGAATGTCCGGTCAAGCCGACCTTATGAGGAATTTCAACTCCGCCTAAAACTAATTTTCTGCTTTTTGCGAATCTATGGACGTCATATCCATATCCTACTCTGAAATCACACGTCACCATTTATCAAATAATTATCCCGTTTAAAAAATAAACATATTATTTTTAAATAATTAAAACAATCCGAAAGAACGAATTTGAAAATTCAAAAGTTAGAAAATTGAAAAAACAGAAAATGGAAAATAGGAAATTGGTAAAAACGTAATATTACTATAAAATACGTTGCAGATACTAAATACTGTATTCAAAATACCAAATACTGATACTACTTCTGACTTCTAAATGCTCTTAATTGTACATTGTACATTGAACATTGATTAAGCTATAAATTTCCCTCTCTTAGTATAATGCGTGTGCAATAACTTATGAGATAAATGACCGCATGGTCCGTCTGTGAAGAACTTTTCATAAATCATCTTTACGTATGGATTATTATGCGATTTCCTTAGTTCAAGTGAATCGTCTTCTGCATAAATAGCTTCTGCACGTTTCGCTCTGATTTCAGGTGTAGTCGGAATCGGCTGACCGCCGCCGCCGATACATCCACCCGGACAAGCCATGAATTCTATAAAGTGACATTCACTGAATTTTCCGCCTGCTTTTATATCTTCCATAATTTTTTTAGCGTTTGCCGTACCGTGTGCAATTGCAACTTTTAATGTCGCGCCCTTTAAGAAATCCCAGCTTGGTACTAACGGTTTCAAAATTTCCGGAACCGGACCAACTGCTGTTATAGGAAGCTCTACATATTTCACTCCTTCGAATCCACGTACAGGAATTATGTCTGCATGTGCAAAAATATCTTCAACTTTATTACCTGTTACAAATTCAATTACGGACCTTAAAGCTGCTTCCATAACTCCGCCTGTTGCGCCGAATATCAAACCTGCGCCTGATGCATCTCCGAACGGACTATCGAAATGTGATTTAGGCATTTCAGGTAAAAATATTCCAGCTTCTTTAATCATCTTTCCGAGTTCGCGAGTCGTCAAACCGAAATCTACATCTTTATATCCCGATGAATCCATTTCCGGCCTGTTGCATTCAAATTTCTTTGCTGAACACGGCATAACTGCAACCGATATAATATCCTTCGGGTCTATGTTAGCTTGTTTTGCATAAAAAGTTTTTATGATTGAACCGAACATCTGCTGCGGTGATTTTGCAGAAGACATGTGTCCGAGATATTCAGGATAAAAATGTTCAATATACTTTACCCAACCCGGTGAACAGGATGTAAACTGTGGTAATTTTACCGATGTGTCTTTATCAACTAATGCTTTCTTTAATCTTATAATTAATTCAGTGCCTTCTTCCATGATAGTAAGGTCAGCAGTGAAATTAGTATCGAATACTTTATCAAATCCGATTCTTCTAAGCGCTGTGTTCATTTCACCTGTCATCGAATGTCCTGCTTCCAGTCCGAAAAGCTCGCCAATAGCGGCTCTTGGAGATGGTGCTGTCTGAATTACAACGTGTTTCTTCGGATCATCGATTGCTGCCCAGATTTCATCTGACGGGTCATTCGCATGTAAAGCTGCAGTCGGGCAACGGTTTATACATTGACCGCAATTAATGCAAATCACATCCGCGAGAGGTTTTTCAAAAAATGTACTGATATGAGTTTTATCTCCTCTGTCAATTGCTTCGAGCACTCCAACTTCCTGTAAATCAATACAAGTTCTCACGCACCTTTTGCAAAGCACGCATTTACTCATATCACGAATCACGGAATAAGAGGATTTATCCATTTCATATTTTGGTTTATCAACGTGACCGAATGTATATCCATCAACTCCGTATTCATCAGCTAAAGTCTGCAATTCGCAATTTCCGTTTCTTATGCACGAATAACATTCACCATAATGTTCGCTGAGCATCAAATCGATTACATGCCTTCTTGCTTTTCTTACAAGTGAGGTCGAGGTTTTAATTTTCAGCGGAGAAGTTATCGGGAATGCACAGGCGGCTTGAAGAGTTTTGAATCCTTCAACTTCCACAACGCAAACGCGGCAAACACCCGCAACACATAAATCATCGTGATGACATAAAGTCGGAATATGAATTTTATTTGAGCGGCACGCTTCTAAAATTGTAGTCCCTAATGGAACGGAAATTTTATCTCCGTTAATTTCAACCGATACGGTTCCGCCTATTGTGTTAAGGTCTGTTGGTTTTTCTACTTTGAATTCCTGCTGACTTACAGGGGCTCTTGAAGTTTTTTCTTTATTCATATAGTAACTCCGTTTCCGCTTTTGTTTAATATTTCATCTTTAAAATTTTCTAAAATGCTTATAAATGGGTTTGGACTGGATTGACCAAGACCGCATTTGGAAGCAACCTGCATTGTTTTGCCTAAATCTTTTAACTTATTAATATATTCAAATGTGAATTCACCGTTTTCAATCATCTCTACTCCTCTGAGCAATTTTTCATTACCTATTCTGCAGGGTGTGCATTGTCCGCAGGATTCTTCTACGAAGAACTCCATGAAATTCTTAAGAACATGCAGCATGCTGCGTTTGTTGTTGAATATCATAATCGAGCCGCCTGTACCAACATCTTCATAAGCAAGTGTTCTGTTGAACTGTGATTCAGGAAGACAAACGCCTGATGCACCGCCGATTTGCACGGCTTTGGTATTTTCGGCTTTAACAAGTTTTAATACTTCTTTAATAGTGGTTCCCCAGGGAAGTTCATATACGCCGGGTTTGCCGCAATCTCCTGAAACGGAAAATAACTTTGAACCGCTGGATTTATCTGTTCCGAATTTTGAAAACCAATCACTGCCCTTTATTAATATATGCGGTACTGATGCTAATGTTTCTACATTATTGACCGATGTCGGTCTGCCGTTGTAACCTGTATTTACAGGGTATGGAGGTCTGTTCCTTGATTCACCCCGGTTAACTTCGAGTGATTCAATCAAAGCTGTTTCTTCACCACATACATACGCTCCTGCGCCAAGCATTATTCTGATATCAAAATTAAAATCTTTATGACCGAGAATATTTTTCCCGAGCAAATTATCTTCTCTCATTTGTTCGAGATATGTTTCCAGAGACTTCAGCATATATTCATACTCACCTCTCAGGTAAACTATACCTTCTTTTGCACCAATCGTATATCCGCCGATTACCATTCCATCGAATACTAATTCAGGATATTCAAGAAGCAAAACCCTGTCTTTAAATGTGCCGGGTTCGCCTTCATCTGCATTACAAACTAAAAACTTTTCTTCAGCAGTTGCAGCAGCCGTAAGCATCCATTTTGTTGCTGTCGGGAATCCTGCGCCGCCTCTGCCTTTTAAACCGGAATTCTTTACTTCAAACAGAATATCTTCCCTGCTGAG
>PNBM01000327.1 GCA_003135995.1 Ignavibacteriota bacterium
AGTTTATCGAGATTTTTTTTTACATTTTTAAAAGAATTTATGCAGTCAGCTTTTGAAATCACCTGCAAACTCCTGTTATCCTTTTTGTTAAAGAACAAATTTACGAGATTCATATTTTCAAAAACCCCGCTGTACCTTGACTTCAACGCCCTTACTCCTTTTACAACCGCACTGGACTTTCCTGATTCGAATGAAAAAAAAGTCACAATTTTACTCGTTTCTCCGTAGTTAAATCCGTTTATTACAAATGCTTCCGTGCTTATTAATGACATACGAATTTTATATTAAAAATGTTACAATTTTACGTTTTCGAATTGTGTAAGATTTCGGAATTCATAGAATCTTTTCATGATAACATCATTCGTTAAATTCCGGATTCCTTCAAGAGAAAATTTTTCCACGCAAAGGGAAGCCATAACACTCCCGAAAACTATTGCAAGTTTAAGATTTTCAGTTGATAAATCATCCGTTTTATCGAGCCATCCCATAAAACCTCCGGCAAACGTATCTCCGGCACCCGTAGGATCAAATACAGTTTCAAGAGGGAAGGCGGGAACGGAAAAAATCAAATCTTTGGTAATGAGCAATGCTCCGTGTTCACCTTTTTTAATTATAAGAATCTTAGGTCCGATTTTCATTATTTTATGAGCGGCAATTATTAAATTATTTTCACCGGATATAAGCCGGGCTTCGGAATCGTTTACAACGATGATATCTGCAAGTTTCAAAGTTTCGTTAAGCTCTTTTGGTTTTCCTTCAATCCAGAAATTCATTGTATCTATCATTAATAATTTTGGCTTCCCGAGCTGAAGTATAATTTTCTTTTGCAGGCTGGGGTCGGCATTACCTATGCAGACGTATTCGCTTTTTTTGAATTTATCGGATATAACGGGGTCGAATGTTTCGAACGCATTAAGTTCTGTTGTTATTGATTCGCGGACGTTCATATCATGGCTGTAAACTCCGTGCCAGTGAAATGTTTTTTTGTCTTTGGAAATTTCCAGACCGGAAATATCTATATTTTTTGATTTCAAGAATTCAATTTCTTCCTTTGGAAAATCGCTTCCGACAATGCCTACAAGCCGTGTATTGTGAGTGAAATAACTTGCGGTTGTGGAAATGAAAGTTGCCGACCCGCCGAGAGTATATTCTTTTTTACCAAAAGGCGTTTCGATTGTATCGAGAGCCAGAGTACCAATAACTAATAAACTCATGAGTTAATTATAATATTAAAAAAATTTTATCAAAATTATATAATTAAAGGTGATTATTCAAGATTAATTGAATTCTGATAATTAGAAAATTTGTAAAATTCTTAAGATTTATAAGATTTATAAAATTTATAAGATTGTAAGATGCAATTTATTATAATGCATGGTTAGATGAGTATCCTGTATTTTTTCCCTTACAAAAACATGTATGGATTGCGATGTTTTCCATTTTTATAGTAATCAAAAATATCATACCCCTAACCCTCACCTAAAAAGGACATCTGAATCAAAAGCAAAGTACGACGTAGAAGGGGCGAAAGATTCCTATTGATAGCAGTTAATGGTATATGATAATTATATTTATATTCTAAGGAACTTGATGTTCCATTTTGGAACATCAAGATTACAATTTTTTTAAAAATCGAAAAACTCAAAATGATATCATTAAGAGGGGAATAGAATAAAAATTATTTTATCTTTTTTAAATTACGGATGTAATTTTTTTCATTAAATTCTTTTCCGTATTTTATAATATTCCAAATTTCCTCTACAATGACGGATGCAAGTTTATGTAATGAATCTAAATGACTTTTCCCTTTTTCCCGCAGTCTATCATACGCTAATTTGGTTTGCGGGGGAGAATTACTTGTTATTTGGTTCATAATAATAGTATCAAACTGTAAATGAAGGAAAGGGTTGACTTCATCTGTTTCCGGACTATATTCATAATCAAAGTCAGTAGAATCCCAATCTTCGTAATATTCCGAATGCTGTTTCATCAGTTCGCCGGCAATTTTATCTTCTCCGAGAAGTTGTTCATTTCTTTTTACTTTTTGCCAGATGTTATAATAATTTTCTCTCGATATTTTTTTGAATAGGGCTAAATCTTGTATTTCCATATGATAAATTTTATTTTCTAATAATTTAAAAAATAATTTATTTAAAATACATTGAATAAATGATGTCTTTTGTTAGTGTTTAGCTATTCTTTAAATTCACAAACTATGTAAATTTACTAAACTAAAATTAATATGCTTGTCTGAAGAACGACAAGCATTCAACATAAATGTTGACTTACGTTAATCTTTAGAACAAGTAATTCACGAATCTTACGAATCTTAGGAATCTTATAAATTTTACAAATTTTAAAATAGATTCGAAAGGGGAGGTTTTTAAGTTTGAATATCAGTGCAGATTAAGTTATTTTGAACAAATTAATAAAATGAAATAAAATGAGTGACCCAAATCAAAATCAACAGCAACAAATAAACATCGAATTAGGTGAAAAAGAAGCTGAAGGAGCTTATTCAAATTTGGTTATAATATCTCATTCACCTGCGGAATTCATATTCGATTTTACAAGAATATTACCGGGAATACCAAAAGCGAAAGTGCATTCCAGAATTATAATGACGCCACAGCATTCAAAAATGTTTTTGGCTGCATTGAAAGAAAATATTTCAAGGTACGAAAATCAATTTGGTGAAATTGCTTCGAATTCTCAGTTCAGTGACAATGCGTTCGGATTTCAGATTCCTGGAAAACCAAAAGACGAAAAAATAAATTAAGTTTATCAAGTTTTTCAAGTTCATCAAGAATGCTTTTTAAATTTTGAATTTTGAATGCTTAATATAGAGCAAAGATAAATACAAAAAAGATAAATACAAATAAAATTTGCAGTTTAATCAAGTACGGTTTAGTCTGTAGAAGTTCAGTAGGGAAATTGCAAGAAATATTACATTAGCAAGCCAGGCTGTAATGATTGGATTTAAATCACCATTATCACCGAATACCTGTGAGATTTTTACAAACCCGAGATAAAGAAAACTTACGATTATACTAACCCCGAAATGCAATGCAGCTCCGCCTTTGCGCCTGTTCGAGGAAATGGAAACACCAAAAATAATAGTTACAAGATTTGCAAAAGGAAAGGAAATAATGGAATAATAATCAACCTCTTCCTTTGCAACTTCCTGACCGCTGATTTCGAGTCTGTCTATGAATTCTCTGAAATCACTCAGCACAAGCTCTTCCGGCTTAAGTTGCTTGTTAATTATCTGCTGAGGGTCAATATTAATTTTCTTTAAATCATCTAATTGCGATACGAATATTTCCGCGTAATAATTTATTTTTTCATCTGCAAGATTACTGAATGAACGTTTGTAAACATTCAATAACTTCCATTCGCTTTTCGAAGAATCCCAGTCCATTTCACGGATATCGAAGCGTTTATCGAGTTTTGTGAGCGTATCCGTATTAAATATTTGAATGGATACATTAAAACACCGCTGAAGTTTTTTATCGTACGAATTAATTACAATATTCCTGTTGCTTTTATCTTCTAAATATATGTTTTGTATAATATTTGGAATTGAATTCTTACCAAGGTAATTTCTTTCGAAATTGTATTTTAACTGGTTAGTTTTTGGAACAATCCATCCGTCAAAATAAATTGAAAATCCCGTAACAATAATTCCAAATGTCATTATGGGTACAAGATATCTCACGATTCCTATACCTGCAGATTTCATTGCGGTCAATTCCGAAAAATTAATAAATCTGCTGATTGTAAATAAAGAGGCGAGGAGCATTCCGACGGGAGAAATCAATTTAACTATATCAGGAATAAAATATATATAATATTGTATAACAGATGTTATGCTTAAGCTTTTATCAATGAATTTGTCCAGATTCTCAAATAAATCGACAAGTATAAATATTAAAATAAAACAAAATAGCCCGAAAAAGAAATTTTGTATAAAATGCTTTAATATGTATTTGTCAATTAATTTCATTCAATTTTAATACAATATAGGAAAATTAGAACTTTTAATAAATAAACATTGCGGGCTTTATTATATAAATGTGTTATATAATATATATTATGTAAAGTCGTATATATCGATTTGCTTCCCTGCCGAATGATGACAGCAAAATTTCAATTTTTAACTTATGATGAAATGCAGAATAAAATTTTTTAAACATTTATGTCGATTCGTATGTCAAATAATTATGAATATATGTTTAATTTTATATTTTATTTGTTTTAAACAATTCATATTTTAAGTAATATTTTGCTAACCTGAAATATGGTAGGCTGTCAACATTAATGTTGACATACAATTAAGTTGATAAATCAAAAAATGATTGAACTAAATTATTTCTTGCTGCTTAGTGGAATTTTATTTTCGATTGGCGTTACAGGCGTTTTAATTCGCCGGAATGCAATAATAATATTCATGTCAATCGAATTAATGCTAAATTCCATAAACCTGTCATTAGTAGCTTTTTCCTCATTTTTAGGAAACATTACAGGTCAGATATTCGTTTTCTTCGTTATGACTGTAGCAGCCGCAGAAGCCGCGGTTGGTCTTGCAATAGTCATTTCGCTTTATCGTAATAAAGAAACAGTTAATATAGACGAGATAAATATTTTAAAAAGGTAAATATATAAATAATGGCTAATTATTTTTATTTAATTCCTCTCTTACCTTTAATTGGATTTCTCATCAATGGATTATTCGGAAAAAAAATTAATTCTGAAAAAATCTCCGGGATACTCGCGTCATTATTAGTTTTTATTCCATTTGTACTTACTATTATTAGTTTTGTTGAAATGTTGGGTCTTGAGCCTGAATCAAGGAAAATAGGCATAACTTATTTCAACTGGATTTTAACCGGTAACCTTGGAATCAATTANNTTATGCTATTAATTGTATTAGGTGTTGGATTCTTAATACACGTTTATTCTATTGGTTACATGCATAATGATAAAGAATATTCTAAGTTCTTTGCATATATGAATTTATTTATTTTTGCGATGCTGAATCTTGTTCTTGCAGACAATTTTTTGTTATTATTTTTAGGATGGGAAGGCGTTGGTCTCTGTTCATATTTATTAATTGGTTTTTGGTATGAGAAAAAATTTACCGGAGATGCAGCAAAAAAGGCATTTATTATAAACAGGATTGGTGACTTTGGATTTTTAATAGCAATGTTCCTGGTATTTGCAAATTTTGGTACTCTTGAAATATCAAATCTTCTGGGAAATATAGCGAATTTACCTTTGAATAATAGTTTATTGATAGCTATTTCATTGTTATTTTTCCTCGGCGCAACTGGTAAATCAGCTCAGATTCCACTATTTGTGTGGCTTCCGGATGCTATGGCCGGTCCCACTCCCGTTTCTGCATTAATACATGCGGCAACAATGGTTACTGCAGGCGTATATTTTATTGCAAGATGCTCAGTTTTATATGTACTGTCCCCTATTTCCACCAATATTGTTCTTTTCATTGGCATATTTACAGCAATATTTGCGGCGACAATCGCAATAAAACAAAACGATATTAAAAAGATTTTAGCATATTCAACTATCTCACAGTTGGGTTTTATGTTTATCGCACTCGGTACATTTTCTTATGCAGTTGCGATATTTCATTTAATTACACACGCTTTTTTTAAAGCTCTGATGTTTCTTGGAAGCGGCTCAGTTATCCATTCAATGCAGGATGAACAGGACATTACTAAAATGGGCGCCCTGAAGACGAAGATGAAAACCACTTTTATCACATTTTTCATCGGAGCACTCGCAATATCAGGGATTCCTCCCCTTTCGGGTTTTTTCAGCAAGGATGAAATTTTATATAAGACTTTTATTAATGCCGGTATTCTCCCTTACGTAATCGTATTATTAACGGCAGGATTGACGGCATTTTACATGTTCAGACTTATAGCCTTAACATTTTATGGTAAACCGCGATATGATGAAAAAACCATTCATCCGCACGAATCTCCCAAAGTAATGATAATTCCGCTCATCATTCTTGCTGTATTAGCAGTCATTGGCGGCTTTATCGGATTCCCGCATTATTTAGGCTTGCCGAATTTATTGGATGAATGGCTCGAACCTGTTTTTAAAAATGCAAATAATTTATTAGCGGTTTCTAAACCTGCAACAGAACATTCTATCGGCATCGAGATTTTGCTTGTCTTCGTCTCAGTTGCAATTGCAGTTTCAGCAATAATTTTTTCATTCAGAAAATATTCGCAGCAGGAAAAATTCAAAACCGCGAAAGGCTTCGGCAAACTTGTTGAGAATAAATATTATGTGGATGAGGCTTATGATTTGGTGGTTGTTAACCCGGTTCAAAAAACATCCGATAAATTTTTGTGGAAAATTTTTGATATGAAAATAATAGACGGAGCTGTAAACGGAATTGCAGTTTATTTGTCAAAGCTGAGCTTTGACTGGAGAAAATTACAAACAGGAATAGTTCAGGATTATGCAACACTTACAATTGCCGGAATAATCCTCATCATATTATATATGGTATTTATGTAAACTTCCGCGCTTGAAATCAATATAAAAAGACTTTAAACGTAAAGTTTATAAAGCTGATAAACTAATAACTCATTTCATCTTCAGCGTTTTACCTTTTAAGGTAAAAATTATTTATTATTTAATATAAAAGCACAAATATCCGCAACATCCTGGTCGGTCAGGCTTTCAAAACTATAGAACGGCATATACTTACTTCCCAAACGGATATGGTAAATAATACTTTTCATATTAACATCTTCTTTATTTTCAGCAAGGCTCGGGACTTTCTTCACGGTTGAATTTTTTCCGTGACAAAACGAACAGGCATCTTTAAATAATGTTCCGCCTTTTACTGCATCTCCTGTAAGTGATGCAATTTTTGTCTGGTCTTCTTTTAATTTTGCTTTATCTTTTGTCGGAGCACCTATCGTTGTGTAAGCAAATTCTTTTTCATCGCCTTTAGAAACGGATATATAATATGCATTTAAGGCGTTTACCTGTTCATCAGTCAAAGGTGTTTCATTTTTTAAATAAGTTTTCCAGCATTCAGTTCCTCCGCAGGCATTTTTCAATACATCAGCACCCTTAAACATACCATTGTAAACCGATGTTCGCTTCGTAGCACCCATCACAGGAGCATGAAATTTTGTTTCTATATTATTTGTGTTTGTTCCGTCACTATGACAGTCTGCACACTTCAAACCTGTTTCTTTCGATGCGGAATAAAAAATATCATTTCCTTTTTTTATAAGTTCGGCATCCGGTTTTCCCGTTTGATTTGTTTCGGTTTTTACATCTGTCTTCTTATCTGTGATCACTTCGGATTTTTTACCGCAGCCGGAAATGAAAAGAAGTATTGCAAAGATAAAAATAAAACTGTTAATTATTTTCATAATTTTATTATTATTAGTTACTTATATAAACAATTATTTTTTAAAATACGTTTCGAAAAGTTATAATTTTAAAAATTATTTATCAACAAAAAAAATGTTCCCGGTCGGTTGGATGAGAAAAAGAAACTAATTATCCTTAGAATAGTATTAATCTAATTAATTTGATTCGCTCAATTGCCACGACTTTTAAGTCGTGGTTAATTTTTCAATTTATTGGGCTTTAGCCCTTAACTCAAAACAATTTTGGGCTAAAGCCCTTAATCGGTTAATCATCCAACGAGCTGAAGCTCGTGGCAATTAAGCAAGAACATTATGTAGATATTAAATAATTCGTGAAATATGAGCGTAGTTCCAAAAAAAATGTTCCCGAACGGGAGCCCGGGAACATTATTATATCCAAAATTGGAAAAAAGAAAATTTTTATTTTTTAGTAGTTTTATTTACTATCGGGTAGAAATTCACGCCAATGTAAAATGTTGCCCAGTCAATCGCTTTTGTTTTACTGTTAAACTGTCCATAACCAAAATCACCCAATGCGTATGGAAGATTTGATAAAAATGTACCGCCTTCATCATTTATTGAGGCGCCTGACCTTCCCCACTCCACTAAGCCAACCTGATCATTGCTCTTCAATAAAAGATTTCCTAAATCATATTTTGCGCCAAGAACAAATCCCCACTGGTTGCTTACTTTGAATTCAAGTCCTGTTCCGAACTTAACACCTATCCTGAAAGCATCGAAAGTTGCACTTGTTGTATCGTTTACACCTGTAGTGCGTGTAAGTTTTGCATTAAAGAAATTCATTGAAACCATTGCATCAAAAAAAGGCGACATTAATTTAGTAAAAGAAGTAGGTGCAAGTTCAACACCTAATCCTATTCCGAAATTTCCGAATGAATAATCATAACTTATAGGATACGGTTGCCACGTTACATTATTACCACTCCTGACAAATAATGGTGTAAAACCTGATTTTGCCGATTCAAATGTGTTAAATGAACTATATGACAACTCACCAATCAGTCTGAATATTTCGTATTTATCCACATTAATTTTACCTACGCCGTGAATGTAAATACCTGTCTTAGCACCGTAATTATTTGCAAATAAGTTAGAATCTACTAAAGCAAAATTTCCTGAAATTGTACTACCAATTACCGGGGTATAATAATTATTTGTATAATTTACGAACTGGTCACCTTTTAAATCGGCTTGAGGCTGGACTATTCCGAATCCAAATTGAAATACCGGTTTATCAAACTGAGCAAAAGATAATGACGAAATAAATAAAACCAAAATTAACGGAAGTAGTAATTTAATTTTCATAGCGTTATAATTAATTGGTTAATAAAAAATATCCTATTTTAATATATCATAAACAGAAACTATTGCGGCAGTTTCCGCTCTTAATTTGCGTGAACCGAGAGATTTTACCTGCCAGTTGTCAGTTATCAGAATTTCTATTTCAGATTCTTTAAATCCCCCTTCGGGACCTATTAATAAAGCAACATCCTTGTCATTTATTTTTTGGAGTTTAGAATCTGATTTTTCAAATTCATACATTACAATTTTAGAACGAAATGAACTTGTATAATTTAACATTTCCTGAAAAGAAATAACATTGAAAAATTCGGTCAGGAAACATCTTTGTGACTGCCCCATAGCGGAAATAATAATTTTTTTAATTCTTTCCAGTTTCGATTTGCTGAACTTGCTTTTATTTACGGTATATTCGCATATAACCGGATAAATCCTGTTTACACCGAGTTCAACTGCTTTTTCAATTACAAATTCTAATCTCGATAAATTTCTAAGGGGCGATATGAAAAGTGTAAGGTTTTGAACCGGTTCATTTAAATTAAATTTTTTTTCAATAATTTCACAAATTATTTCTTTTCCGGTTATCATTTTAATTTTACATATATAAATATTTCTGATTCCATCTGTTACGGTAATTTCGTCGTCAGGCTTTTTTCTTAATACTTTGACAAGGTGTTTGTATTCAAAATCTTTTAACGATAATTCGTTTTTATCCAAATCAATATTTTGTGGTATTGTAAAATAATATTCCATATTAAAAAGATGATGCTAATGAAAAAATAAACTGTGAATAATATACGGAATTTTGTTTTCTTGCCGCAAGGTCAATTCTTGCCACGACGTCAAAAGGCAGAAGAAAATTCAATCCTACTCCGAATCCGTTTCTGAAATGAACGTCCATAATATTATCTTCCCTGTTATATGTGTTGCCGACATCAAAAAAAGCAGTCACGAACATTCCGTATCTGTAGCTAAAATTTCTTAAAATTGAAAACTTGTTAAATATTATGTGCCTTTTCCCGTCAACCAGAAAAGGTTTTATCACCGGAATTCTTAACTCTGTAAATAAACCCAGTAAATTTTCCCCGTCGAATACATTATCTTTCCAGCCCCTGATTATTTTATCGAATCCGAAACTTTCCCTCAAATATACAGGCATGCTTCCGCCAATTGCATTTGAAGTAACTAACCTTGAAGCTAAAGTGACGGAAAAATTTTTAAATAAATTTAACGGAATGAATTCTCTTAAATCCAGGCAAACTCTGTTAAGGTCAATTTGATTGTGAAATATTCCGAATTTATAATATTTAATATCTGCATAAGTTCCGGATGTCGTATAATTGTACAAATTCCTTTTATCGTAATTAAAGCCCGCTGTAAACGATAAATATGAATCTTTTCCATCCGGTGAAATTGTGCGACCATTTGCATTTTCGGATACGCTTAAAAAGTTATAACCCAGTGACGCATTTACATTTGCGAATTTGGTCAGATATTTACCTATTGTGAAACTGCTGTTGAAATTATTTAATTTATATTGCTGCAGGTCATCTTTTGTCAGTACGGAATTGACGGTATCTTCTCTGAAAACATTTCTGTTATTTGTGTTGCTGTATCCGACACTAAAATTCGTAAAGAAATGGTCATTTTTTCCTAACCAGGGATTCGAATAATTGGCGTATATAAACGGCTCATAACCTAAACCAAAATTCAAATTGACGGTTTCATTCATCCCCCGGAAATTTCGCCACATCAAATTCATGCCTGCCCAAAATTTTGTAATATCACCTTCCTTAAAACCAGCCTGCGGTAAAGGCAAAATATAGAAATTTTCTGAAACAGTAATAATCAGATTAAATTTATCATTCCCTGCCGGCAGAGGCAGAAATTCAACCTTATTGAACAAACCAAGATTATATAATCTTAACACATCGTTTTGTAATGTTATTATATTTGTTGTGTCATTTTCCTTGGTACGTATTTCCCGAAGAATAACTTCCTCTTTCGTTACATCGTTTCCGATAATTAAAATTTTATTTACAAAAATTTTGGTTTCAGAAGAATCTTTCGAACAATAAAATTCTTTATCGCAGGAATACAATATTTTGCAATTAATAACAGTTAGGGCTATTATTAAAAAGAACATTATAGGTATACATTTCAATGCAATCAGACTAAGGTTTTTTCGGTAAAGATTTTAGTTGATTAATTTTATTCCTTAAATTATAAACAGTTTTATCCTGCGGACTCAGTTCAAGCGCTTTCTGCAAAAGCTTTTCGGCAGTATCGAATTCATTTTTATTCATTAAAAAATTAGCTCGTTGTACATAATATGTATAATACGCATTCATAATAAAATTATGATAATAATCTTTTTCATTGCTTATAGTATATTGCAAATCGGGTTCAGGAGTGACGGGCAGGTTTTTGTCTTTCGTTAAACGGAAAATTATTCCCTCAGGAATTCGAATATAATCTTTCCCAAATCTTTCCTGATTATTTTGTTCAATTTCCGAAGTAGTGTAAATCGCATAATCCGAATAATCTTTATCTACGAGACTATTCATTAGTGCAAGGAAAGCATTATTAATTTTCATCAGGTCCTGTTTATCCGTTTCAGTTTGCGGACTGGTATACCTCGATGTTTCGTGTTCGAATTTTGTTAGCTCTACGTTATATGTTTCGAATTCGGTTTTGGAACGTTCATAAATATCCGGATAATGTACCTGAATGTGATGTATATACCACGTTTTTCTTAGAAGTTCTTTATCTATTACGGCGATGTCAGGTCTCATGCCCTTTACCATCTGGTAATACCAGGACGATGCAACAAAGAAATCCCATTGAGAAGTAATGATTATAGATTTTCCGGGAGCGGAATTATATACGTTAAAAGTGTAATCACGTACGAAATAATTATTACTTTCATCGTTCTCTTTATAGTTCGAAAAAAGTATAACTGCGGCTATAAGTAGACTGGCAACACTAATCTGAAGTTTATTTGTTTTAGCTCTTTTCACAATGAATAATATTCCGAATGCAATCCAGATTGAGTTAACTATATATGATAACAAAAAATACGAATCTATATCATGAATGTCGTAATTAATTGCATAAAAAATATTAAAGGCAAATAACAGGACAGTAAAATAAAATAATCTTTTCTGGCTTTTAAAAATTTCTATTAAACCGAATAAAGATAATATAAGCGGGAAATAAAAAAATTCTTTTGGAAAGGCACTTATATAATAAGAAAATTGCTTCGAAGTTACTTCCGTCGAAGAAAACATCCATACGCTGAATTGCTTTCCTGTAAAATGCCTGTAAAAATTGTAAAGATTCTTAGGATATCCCCAGCTAATCCAGGGATTATCCGCTCTTAAAGGGTAATAAATGTAAGCGGTAAAAGCAATCAGGAAAAAAATTGCGATGAATGCAAGACGCTTATATGATACATCGTTAAAACCGCTCACGGAAAAATATAAATAAATACAACCGACGCTTAAAAATACGGAGCTTAAATGATTCGAGAATGTCAGTCCAACAAGGAAACCGAATAATATCCAGTATCTTTCCATTTCCTTATTTAATTGAAATGTAAAATGAGATGCTTTGAGCATCACATAAATAATCGAAATCACATAAAAGCAGTGCAGTGAATATACTTCGATTGAGTTTGCTACATTCCAGAAAGTGAAAGAGAACGCAAGTATAAGGGATGAAGAGAACGAAATAAAATAAACCGTTAAATCGTTTAAGCCTTTTGCAAAAGTCGGATTTTTCGAATTATCTTTTTTGCTGTCGGGTTCGAGATATAATTCCCTGAAAATGAAAACAAGCATATTGAAAAAAACTACCACAGCCAGTGAGGATATTACTCCGCACATAAAAGTTATCCTGAATACTTCTTCCGGAAACGGAATAAAAGAAAATAAATGTCCCAGAATAGTAAAAAGCGGATAACCCGTCGGATGTGCGATTCCTAATTTCACGCATACCGTGGCAAGTTCACCGCAATCTATAAAAGATACCGTAGGTGCCATCGTTTTCAGATAAACGATGAACGGGATAATGAAGCTTAGAATGCTGAAAAATTTTCGAGATTTTGCAAATGATTTAAAATCCAATTTAAAAATTTTTTAATTAGTTAATCCAATTTTTTGTGCTCGATGTAAAGACATTTATTCTCTATATATATAAACCCGTTTTCTTCCGCGAGTTTTTTTGCTTCTGCATTAAATATACCAAGCTGTGTCCAGATTACTGCAGGCTTGTAAATTAATTTTAAAACATCTTTAACTATCGGTAATACTGCAATCGAAACCCTGAAAATATTGACTATATCAACTTCATCCGGAATTTCCGCAATAGTGCTATAACATTCTATTCCATCAATGTTCTTTCCTCCGAGTTTAGGATTTACACCATAAATTTTATAACCTTTTCGATACATATAAAAAGTAATTCTATGGCTGTCCCTATCCCTGTTATCAGAAAATCCTACTACGGCAATTTTTTTATATTTTTCTAAAATCTCTGTTGTTGTCATATATTTTTAATTTCTCAAATTATATAATTTTTATGTAATTAGAAATTTAAAACTCTGTTCTGATAAACATATTTTAAAAAGCAGGTACGAATCATTTTACGCTGAAAAGTCTCCATTCACCGCACTTTTTAATAATTCTGTAATAACTGATTTTTGTTTCTTCTTTATCTTTGACGATTATGTAATCGACATTATTATATTCATTATTATAAACAAAATCTTTGTCGAGCCATTCTTTATATACCGGCAATTTTTCTTTATCTGCTTTTCTTTTGATAACGCCGAACCTGTAATCAACCAGACCTGTTGTAATTCCGTTTTTCCAGACTGTATAATACATAGGAAAATGTGTAAAAACAGGTCTGCCTTTAAAGTCATTATCAATAATAATTCCGGCGAGAACTTTTCCTGAATTAACTTCAGGGAAAATATCTTTCGTAAAACAATTTGCCTCATTATCAAATTGAATGAAATAAAAAGATATAATTGTAAAATAAATCCCGCAAATAATTATAATTGCTGTTTTTTTATAAAAACCGGGAATTGCATCTTTATAAATAACTCCTGAAATAATTATAGTGAAAATCAAAATGAATACGGAAAATCGTTCATAAATAATATTCTGTCCGGGAATATTATCGGGCAGGAAAAAATAACACATTAAAGAAATAATGAGAAGTAATAAATAATATTTTGTTTCCCAAGAAATTATATTTGTCTGTTTTTCTTTATCTGTTTCTTTATTTAACAAAACCGAAATAATATTTTTAAACTCCCCGAATTTTATTACAACCGGCAATAAAATAATAAACGAAAAAATGTACGCAAATATAGAACCTAAAGGTTGTTCAAAAAAATAAAAATTATCCATTAAAAATAAATTCTTTAGTCTTAATGGAATAGAAAAAATAAATTCTTTTAAATAATAGCTGAAAAGATACGGAAATAAACCATTATTTTCGTAATTCGCATCCAGTTTATATGCGTATANNTGACCGAAAGTAAAAAGAAAATGTTTTTTCTCTTGTTAAATCCTGCCATTACAAGGATTACAAGTATTCCGAAAATTGCTGTCTGGAAATGCATTAAAAATATTAGAACAAGAAACAAAGACAATATTAAAATATAAATACCTTTCCGGTTTTCAAAATACTTCAGGCAGAAATAAATATAAAATAAAAATACGGGTACGGACATTGCATATCCTACAAATCCCCAATGCACATTGTGATTATAAATAAGAAAAAAGGAAAAAAATGCGAACCAGATATTCCCGTTTAATTTTTTTATGAGAAATAAAACCGAAACAGGAAATAATATCAGGTAAAGACTAATTNNTGCAAATTCCACGTCAGGGAAAATATTCGACCCTGTAAAAAACATGTGGAAAGTATTTGATTTTAACAGGGACGGAATCGAATAGAAATCGGAGTACTGAAATGAATCAAAATTTTTAAATATCGTTGCTTCGGCAAGATGGAAAGGCAAATCGATGAAAGGTAAAAGCCTCAGATAAAAAATCCAGAAAATATTTAATAATATAAATGCACAGAAAAAAATGTAGAAAACGGTATTATTTTTTCTCTTTAACATTTATAAAATAAATTTAAAATACTATTTGTCATTCTGAACTTGTTTCANNTGTTTCAGAATCTCGTTTTTAAACATTTGTTAGACCCTGAAACAAGTTCAGGGTGACAAATGCATTACTTCAATGTTTAATCTAAAAACAGAACTCATTCCCGATTATACAATCAGGAATGAGTTTTTATAATTTAAAATTTATAATTTAAAATTAAACCCGGTAGTCTTCAACGCTTCCACAGGAACAAATTAAATTCCTGTCTCCGTATGCATCATTAATACGGCTCACTGCCGGCCAGTATTTATTATTTTTAAGATTTACTACAGGAAATGCCGCTGTCTCTCTTGAATACGGATGTTTCCATTCTGCGCTTGCTATTTGCAAAGCTGTATGCGGAGAATTTTTCAGAGGATTATCTGTATCACTCATTTCACCTTTTTCAATCAGTTCAATTTCATCCCTTATTGAAATCATAGCATCACAAAATCTGTCGAGTTCATATTTCGATTCGCTTTCCGTCGGTTCAAACATAAGCGTTCCGTGAATCGGGAAAGAAACAGTTGGTGCGTGGAATCCATAATCCATCAATCTTTTCGCAATATCTATAACCTCGACGTGAGTTTTTGCTTTGAAATCTCTTACATCGAAAATCAGTTCGTGCGCTACACGTCCATTTGAACCTGTGTACAAAGTATTGTAATAATTTTTTAGTTTTTCTTTTACATAATTTGCATTAAGTATTGCAATTTTTGTTGCCATTGTTAATCCGTATTCACCCATCATTTTCACATACGCAAATGATATAGACAATACGCCGGCACTGCCGTAAGGTGACGAAGATACTGCATGAATCGAATCTTTTCCTCCGAGCTTAATTACACTGTGACCGGGAAGAAATTTTACCAGATGCTCTGCCGCTGCAATCGGTCCGACTCCGGGACCTCCGCCTCCGTGAGGAATTGCAAATGTTTTATGCAGATTCAGATGACAGATATCTGCTCCTATTTTTGCAGGACTCGTTAGCCCTACCTGTGCATTCATATTTGCGCCGTCCATATAAACCTGTCCGCCGTATTTATGTATCACTTCACATATTTCTATAATGTCCTCTTCAAAAACTCCATGAGTCGAAGGATAAGTGACCATCAGTGAAGATAAGTTATCTTTATGCTCTTCAGCTTTCTTTTTCAAATCGGATAGCATAATATTACCGTTGTCATCACAATCAACAACTACAACATCGTTTCCTGCCATTACAGCACTCGCCGGATTTGTGCCGTGTGCTGAACACGGAATCAGCACTACATTTCTGTGACTATTTCCCTGGCTTATATGATATTGTCTTATGACCATCAAACCTGTAAATTCGCCCTGTGCACCCGAATTCGGCTGAAATGAAATTCCTTTAAACCCTGTAATTTCACAAAGTTCTTTCCCGAATTTATCTATCATCTCCGCATATCCTTTTGCCTGTTCTGCAGGTGCAAAAGGATGCATTCCTGCGAAACCATTTAAAACAATCGTATAAAATTCAGTCGAAGAATTCATTTTCATCGTGCAGGAACCAAGAGAAATCATTGAACCGGTTAATGATAAATCTTTATTCTCGAGCGATTTCATATATCTCATCATTTCCATTTCAGAGTGGTATTTATGAAAAACAGGATGTTTCAGAAATTCGCTTGTCCTCGTAAGATTTTGTGGAAGATTTATTTTCTCACTGACTTTAGATTTATCGGCTCCGAAAATGTCAAGAATTAAATTAATATCATTTTCATTTGTCGTTTCATCGAGTGATATTCCGATTGCGTTATCGTAATATCTGAAATTAATTTCTTTCGATTCGGCTTTTTTTCTGATTTCATATAATTTCGCCTTATCCGAAATTTCAATTTTCAGCGTGTCAAAGAAACAATTATTTTTTTGCTTATAACCTTCTTTTAAAAGAGAATCATTTAAAGCATCTGTTAATTTTTTTATTCCTGAAGCAATTTTTTTCAATCCTTCAGGTCCGTGATATAACGCATAAAATCCTGCCATGATAGCAAGCAGAACCTGTGAAGTGCATATATTGCTTGTCGCCTTTTCTCTCCTGATGTGTTGTTCACGCGTCTGAAGTGCCATCCTGTAAGCTTTATTATTGTGTGCATCTACTGAAATTCCTATTATTCTTCCCGGAAGTATTCTTTTAAAATCATCCTTCGCTGCAAAATATGCCGCCGACGGTCCGCCGTAACCCATCGGAACACCAAATCTTTGTGTCGAACCGATAGCAATATCAGCACCGAATTCAGCTGGTGATTTTAAAATTACAAGGCTCATAATATCCGCAGCTACGACAGTTGTAATATTAAGCTTATGTGCCTTTTCAAAAAATTCCGTATAATCATATACTTCCCCGTCTCCATCAGGATATTGAACCAATACACCAAAATATTCATCTTTCAATTCAATCGTCCCGAAATCGCCGGTTACGATTTCAATATTATGCGATTCTGCCCTCGTTCTTAAAACATCAATTGTTTGAGGAAAACATTTATCCGAAACAAAAAATTTAAATGCGTTAACCTTATTACCTTTGCGTTGCGCGAAACATAAGTGCATAGCTTCTGCCGCCGCGGTTCCTTCATCGAGCAATGATGCATTTGTAATCGGCAGACCCGTCAAATCAATTATGACAGTCTGGAAATTTAAAAGTGCTTCAAGTCTTCCCTGTGAAATTTCTGCCTGGTATGGTGTATACTGCGTGTACCAACCCGGATTTTCAAGAACATTACGTTTTATAACACTCGGTGTGATTGTATCATAATACCCCATACCGATATAAGATTTGAAAACTTTATTTTTATTTGCAATAGAATTTATATAATTCTGAAATTCATATTCCGATAAAGGTTCATCGAGCTTCAAAGGTTTATCGAGTCTTATTTTTTCGGGAATGGTTTCGTTCATTAAATTATCGAGTGAATTTGCATTCACAACTTTAAGCATTTGCTTTATTTCTTCTTCGTTAGGACCTATATGCCTGGAAACAAATTTATCATAATAATTCATATTATTTGGAGTAGATTAATTTTATAAAAGAATCGTTAAATATAAAATTTAAATATTCTAAATTAAATTCAAAAAAAATTCACAATTCGAGAGTAAAATCCATTTAATTCCGTGTGTGAATTTAAAAATTAAGGCTTTTAAATTCCTGGTTTTTTTCGCTTTTTATTATGTAAATAATTGTTATTATATTTTAATATATAAACAGGAAAAATGAAAAATATTTTATTGCTTTTATCATATCTGCTTATTATTAATTCATATACATATTCTCAGTGGCTGCAGACAAACGGAATACCTGCCGCTCCTGTTAATTGTATGACCGTCTCGGGAAACAATCTTTACGCGGGTATCACATTTGCGAGTACTAATGGAATTTTCCTTTCTTCGAACAGCGGCATGGACTGGAACGGAATCGGATTACCCAATAGAACTGTTAATGGCATTGCGATATCAAACGAAAAAGTGTTTGCAGGAACCGACAGCGGTGTTTATGTTACTACAAATAACGGTACAAACTGGACAGCGGTAAGTTACGGCTTGAGTTTTAAAAATATTAAGGCACTGGCTTTTTGCGGAACAGATTTATACGCAGGTTCAACAGGAATATGGAAATCCACAAATTTTGGTATATTATGGTTTCAGACATCATTAACAAATTTTCCCATCAAAACTATACTGATATCAGGAACGACTATATTTGTGGGAACTAACAACAATAGCATTTATCTTTCATCTAATAACGGAACGACCTGGAATAATATGAATTTACCGAACCAAAATATTTCTTCACTTATAATTACAGGTTCTGACATTTTCGCGGGTACTTTAAACGGCGTTTTTCTCACTTCAAATTATGGAATAAACTGGAAACCGGTGAATAATGGTCTTACGTATTTATTTATAAACGGATTAGTTGCGGATGGTAATAATATATTTGCAGGAGGAGGAAGCGTTTATGAATCAACAAATTCCGGAACTAACTGGATT
Source organism: Ignavibacteriota bacterium (assembly GCA_003135995.1). GTDB lineage: Bacteria > Bacteroidota > Ignavibacteria > Tepidaquicellales > Tepidaquicellaceae > FEN-1257. The sequence continues at coordinate 18,923 of PNBM01000327.1, forward strand.
GAAAAAAATGAAGGTATTACACAACCCTTTGCAGTGAACTGTTTTCTCGTTTCAGGCGGATACATTTTCGTCGGTACAACTCATATTGGCATCTGGCGCCGCCCGTTGTCGGAATTCATAGGAATTAAAAAAATAAGTTCGGAAATTCCTTCCGGCTTTTCATTATCACAGAATTATCCGAATCCGTTCAATCCTTCGACAAATATTAAGTTTAATATTCCCCCATTTGAAGGGGGGTTAGGGGGGATAATAGGTCTTAAAGTCTATAACATCCTCGGACAAGAAATCGCATTGTTGGTCAACGAAAAATTACAACCCGGCGTTTATGAAATACCATTTTCAATTAACCAATTCCCCTATTTCCCATCATCAAGCGGAATATATTTTTACAAACTTGAAATAATAAACAACAACTCAAAATTAATTTTCAGTGATACAAAAAAAATGTTGATGATAAAATAATTTCCGGATACAGTGTTATAATCCCCTTTCTTTTAGGAGACGGATAGGGTGAGGTTTTTCTCTGGTTACAACACTCCGAGATTGTGTGAGAACCCACGCGACCTCGTTCCCAAAGTTCTCTTTGGGAACGGAATAGATATTACTATTTTCTCTGGTAACAATGCTCAATCGTTGTAACCTTAAATTTTCCCCTAGCCATTCTTCGGCATCACCAACAACATAAGGAACACTCTTATTCACTTTTTATTATTTAATTAATTTTCTAAATTTATAATACCTATAAATTGCTCGCGGATATTAAGTTTAAGTTGTTTTAAAATAATAAAATAACCGGATTATGGAACAAGCAGCTTTATTCTCTACGAAAGAAGAAAAATCAAAAGAAAAAATCAAAGCTCTCGATGAATTATTTAAGAGAAGTTCGGTTTATAACAACTCTACAAAATTTTTTGAATTGCTAAAATTTATAAAACGGTTCCCTTCCCTTTCACCTTTCAATGCTTTTTTAATACATACACAAAATCCGGGAGTTGAGTTTGTAATGAATGAAAGTAAATGGTTAAGGTTTGGAAGGAAAGTGATTTCTTATGCGAGACCGCTCGTAATACTTGTACCATTCGGACCTGTTGAATTTGTTTATGATATTAAAGATACAGAAGGCGAAAGTTCATTGGAGGAACTTACAAATCCTTTCGCAACCAAAGGCAATTTTGACAGAATGATTTATTATAAAACTATAAAAAATGCTTTAAAAGAAAATGTAGTTATTGACGAGAAAGAAATTGCTAACGCTGCAGCAGGATATGTCAGGAATAAAAAGAATCATTTCGATGTTACAATAAACAGCACATGGGATGTTAATGTGAAATATTCAACTTTAATTCACGAACTTGGTCATATTTACTGCGGTCATGCCGGAGTAATTAACCGGTGCTGGTGGAAAGACCGTTCAAAACTTGCCCCTGATATTAAGGAAATTGAAGCCGAATCCGTTTCTTATCTTGTATGTGCACGTGTCGGACTCGAAACTTCAAGCGAAAGTTATCTTTCGGAATATATAAAAAATCAAAAGATAATGCCTTTAATAAGCCTGGATACAATTTTAACTGTTGCCGGATACATAGAGCAGTTATCATTAAACACATTTAAACCAAAGAAGCCCGGTAAATAGATATCGGCTAATTAACACAAAATTAGTTAATTATATTCAAAACTCAATTCGAAGAAAAATTCTTAAAAAAAATTAAGATTATTTTGAAATAATTTTTGTTATACATTTATACTAGTGATAATACGTTATCAAACCATCGTTTCCGATATCCCCGAAACAGCGGAATGACCTTACTGGATTAAATCCAGAGATATTGGTAAACGAAGGAATAAACCCCGGAAATAATACACCCGGGGTTTATTTTTATAATTTTAAAATTTGTTTGATAAAATCTATTAAGATTATTAATTAAAAAAAATTAATATCTGTCAGGATATTTTTATTTTTTTTGACCGGATTTATTTTGAAATGATACTTCGGTTGCAGGATTTCCGGTTATGGTCTGAAATACAACACAATATCTCTCCGTAAGTTTTATTAAAGTCTCGAGTTTATCATCAGACTCTTCGCAATCGAGNNCTAATGTACCCCGGAAATCAATTTCACCCTCAGCTTTGACAGTTCCATCTTTTAATTTCAATCCTAACGCAATTGCAACAGCATTTAAAGTAACACCCGCACAAGCTACAAGAGCCTGAAGCAGCATATCTCCCGAACATAAAAATAATCCATCACCACCTGTTGCCTTATGGAGACCTGCCTTTGCTAATCCCCTGCCGGTTTCAACACTGCAGCTTATTCCTTCACCTATTTTTCCTTCGGCTTGTAATGTCAAAATCGCTGATTCAGGGTTTTGCCTGTATTTTTCTTTAACCGGAGCCTGTAATGATTTTAATTCTGCTGAATTCATATTATTATATTTTAAGTTATAACAATAACAATGATAAATATAAAAAGTTTTGTAATAATTTAAGAAATTATTTATTGATTCAATAAAATATGAAGAATCTTTATGTTAATATTAAAATAATGTAATACTTTAAATGATAAACAATAAAAGCAAAACCTCACACCTACCCCTCCCCTGAAGGGAGAGGGGTTTAACCTAATTATTTTTATATTATTAATTATTAGATTTTATATCTTTGATATATTGATTTCTTTTAAATATAATTCCGAGTGATTAGATATAAAAACAAAACCTCACCCCTACCGCAAAAGCCTCTTCCCGGCAAGTCTGGATTTCGTAAATAGCACTCAACCTGATAGGAGAGGGGTTTAATAATGAATAAAATAACGAATCTGACAAATCAATCACAGCTGTCCAAAATAAAAATGGAACTAAATTAATTATTTAATATTTTT
>PNBM01000240.1:0-2669 GCA_003135995.1 Ignavibacteriota bacterium
AGGAAACCTCAGAGCTTTTTATCAGGTTAAAATGAGAAATCTGAAAAACGGTAAAACTATTGAAAACCGCTTCCGTTCAGGTGAAGAAATCACAATCGAAAGACTCGAAATGAAAAATTATCAGTATTTATATAAAGATGATACCAACTATTACTTTATGGATAATGATACTTACGAACAAATGCATATGTCAGATGAACTGGTCGGAGAACAAGGCGAATTTTTAAAAGCAGGACTAAATTTACAAATTATCTTCCACGACTCAAGCCCGATGTCATTGGAATTACCGCCTCACGTGGAACTTCTGGTCACACACGCTCCTCCGGGAATTAAAGGAAATACAGCAACAGGTGCTACAAAACAAGTTACACTCGAAACAGGCGCCGTAATCAACGCTCCCCTTTTCATAAATGAAGGGGATGTAATAAGAGTAGATATTCGAACGAGAGGATATATAGAAAGAGTTAAAAACTAATAATTTTATAAACTTTATTAATTAAATAATGAAAATGGACTTAAATTACTTAAAAAAGCTGATAAAAATGCTTGATACGAGTAATCTTGCTGAAATGGAAATTGAAGAGGAAGGTACGAAAATCAGACTCTCTAAACCGAGACCAAAAATCACTACAGGATACCCGGTGCCAACTACAATGACAATAGATAACACACAGTCACAAAGTAATTCTAAACCTGAAGTTAAAGAAGCCGTTGAAGTAAAAGTTGAAGCTCCGAATGAAAATCATGTGGAAATAAAATCCCCTATGGTTGGAACATATTATATGGCACCTTCCCCTGATGCTGAAGCTTATGTGCAGGTCGGAAGTGTAGTAAAAGAAGGTTCGGTGCTTTGCATAATTGAAGCAATGAAACTTATGAATGAAATTGAATCTGAATATAACGGTAAAATATTAAAAATTCTCGTTGAAAACGGAACGGCAGTAGAATATGATCAGCCGCTGTTCTTACTCGAGAAGGCTTAAGAGCAGTTATAAAGTTAAAAGGTGAAAAACAATATTGTCATTCCCTGTTTCTTCCCAGTATGCTCTTAACTGGGAATGCGGGAATCCAGAATTAATATAAGATTAAAAAATCCAAAAATTAAATTCTTTGTGTAACTTTGTGCTACTTAGTGTTCTTAGTGTTATGCTCTTAATTTTCAATTTTATGAATATTATAAATTTTAGAAATTCGATATGATAAAAAAAATATTAATTGCAAATCGAGGTGAAATAGCTCTAAGAATAATCCGCACTTGCAAGGAAATGGGAATCAAAACCGTTGCAGTATATTCAGAGGTTGATAAAAATTCACTGCACGTACGGTTTGCCGACGAAGCTGTCTGCATTGGTCCACCGCCCGCTTCCGAAAGCTATTTAAATATTCCGCGAATCCTTGCAGCCGCTGAAATTACCAACGTAGATGCAATTCATCCGGGTTACGGATTTTTATCTGAAAATGATGAGTTCGCAGATATCTGCACCGATTCGGAATTCATTTTCATAGGTCCCACTGCTCAAAACATCAGGGATATGGGAAATAAATCCCAGGCTAAAGTAAAAATGCTTGAAGCCGGAATTCCCGTTATTCCCGGAAGTGTTGGAGTCCTGAGAGATTTTGAAGAAGCAAAACAACTTGCTTCGGAATTCGGCTACCCGCTGATTTTTAAAGCGTCGGCAGGCGGCGGCGGAAAAGGAATGCGCGTTGTTACGGAACCCGAACAACTCGAGAAAGCCTATACTATTTCTAAAACAGAAGCTATGGCTGCATTCGGGAATGATGATACTTATCTCGAAAAATTAATAGAAAAGCCAAGACATATCGAATTACAGATTTTGGGAGATAAATACGGAAAAGTAATTCACATCGGAGAACGTGATTGCACAGTTCAAAGACGGCATCAAAAATTAATCGAAGAAACTCCGTCACCTTTTCTGAATGAAGAACTCAGAGCATTAATGGGCGAAACTGCAATTAAAGTCGCAAAGGCTATAAATTATGTATGCGCCGGGACTGTAGAATTTATTGTGGATTCAAATAAGAATTTTTATTTTATGGAAATGAATACACGGATTCAGGTCGAGCATCCAATCACGGAAGTAGTTACTAATATGGACCTAGTGAAGGAGCAGATAAATATCGCTGACGGCGGAAAAATTTCATCGAAGAAAATTAAATTCGTCGGACATTCAATAGAATGCAGAATTAATGCGGAAGATACTGAAAATAATTTCAGACCGTCGCCGGGATTGATTACCGCTTTTCACGCACCGGGCGGAACGGGAATCAGAGTCGATACGCACTGCTATGCCGGATATACAATTCCGAATAATTATGATTCTATGATTGGGAAATTAATTGTCCGTGCTGATACGCGCGAAGACGCTATAAAACGTATGTCACGGGCACTCGATGAATTTATTGTCGAAGGAATTAAAACAACAATTCCGCTGTTCCAGAAAATTTTCACGGAAGAAAGATTTATAAAAAACGATTACGATACGAATTACATCGACGACCGAAAAGCATACATAGTTCAATTGTAAATTTAATAAAAGTTTGTCATTCCAGCGTAAGTCGCTCTTTGCTTTTGATCCCGATGTTCTGTATCGGGACTGGAATCCAGGATAGTAAATGTAATAACAATCTGTCATTCCCGCGAATGCGGG
>PNBM01000240.1:2713-20054 GCA_003135995.1 Ignavibacteriota bacterium
ACTTTATAACTTTAAGAACTTTACGAACTTAATAATTTATATGAGACAATTTTCATACATACTTTTTATTACAATATTAGTTTTTACGACAACTTACCAAATTGGAAGTGCTGACTCTATCCAGAAATATGTCAAGCAGCAGGACTCCATCAAACGTGCCGCCGAACAGCAGCACAAGCTCGACTCAATAAAAAAGAATCCCGTTCAGATTGACACGAACAAAATCGTTACCCAGATAGACACTGTAAAAAAGGACACCGTCAAACGAATCGATTCCCTATTGGTCGAACCGGTCAAAGAAAATTCAATGACCAATACGAAACTATTCATATATATTTTGTTAACTATATTAGGAATGGGATTGTTTTATTTCCTGTTCGTACAGACGCTGTTCAGGACGTTTCATAAAACCCGTTCTACGCGGCAGTCGATGCTGTTAAGCTGGAATTTATTTTTTATATTTGCAATAATTTGGATTTTTATTATATGGGGAATCGTTGCATCATTCTGGAGCTCCGAAGCATTTATGGTTGTTCTTATATTTTTATTCATCGTGAGCTTGATAATGCTTATAATCTCATTAAAAAGCCGTTAAAAAAACAGTTATAAAGTTTTAAAGTTATANNGACGAATTATGCTCTGATTCTCGGTTCCTCGAGTGGCTTCGGTAAAGCCATCTCCCTCGCACTTGCAAAAGACGGTGTCAACATACTCGGTCTTCATCTCGACCGTGCCACCACTATGCCTGATGTGGAAGAAGAAATCGCGAAGATAAAAAGTCTCGGTGTGGATGCACACTTTTACAACGTCAACGCCGCCGACCCGAACAAAAGAAATGATGTATTAAACTCAGTCGAAGAAATATTTAAAACAAAAGAAAATACAACAATAAAAGTACTCGTACACTCGCTCGCATTCGGAACATTAAGAAAATACTTCGCTGAAGACGCCTCGGCACAGATTAACCAGAAGCAGATTGAAATGACAATAGATGTAATGGCAAACTCACTTGTTTACTGGACTCAGGATATTATGAGCCGTAAGCTTATGACATCCGGAGGAAAGATTTACGCATTAACTTCGACGGGCGGTTCCCGTGTAATCGAATTTTACGGAGCTATATCTGCGGCGANNACCTCGCCGACTGACATAGCAAATTTCATAATCGATAATTACAAACGCGAATCCCACTGGATGACCGGCAGCGTAATCCACGTCGACGGCGGCGAAAGCGTAACGGGATTTTAACCAAAAAATCCCCTCTAAAAAGAGGGGTNNACTGGGAATGCGGGAATCCAGAAAAAACAATTGTCATTCACGAACGCTCTTATTGGGAATCCCATACCATAATCGAAAACTCTCTGTTATTCCTGCGTATGTGTGAATCCAGTTCTATTATATTTTTGAATTATATAATTTCTTATATATTTCTTTTAATTCATTCGACGAGTTAAATTGGATTTTTCTTACTTTTTTGACATAATTTTCAAAAAACATTTCAAATGTTTCTAAGCACTTTTCTGCGGATCCACTTTGAATATCAAAATACTTTTCGTTTTTATTTATATAATTTATATATCTGTCAATTATGTTAATAAAATTAAACTTTTTCATGTTTATAAGTTCGCGGTAAAACAAAAGAAAATCTAAATTTATCATCGTTATATCTCTTACATGCAAGTCTATGTATTTTCCATTTAAGAAGTTTTTGAATCTTTTATTAATAAAATAATTAATTCCTTGTGCATTTAAAGATAAGTCGCTATATACAATAATAGGATAGATTTCTATTTTCCCTATTTTATTTAAATATGAATTTAAGAAATCATATCTTCTTGAATATATATTATCTATTGTATTTATAATTTGTTTTATACCTGACTTAACTATTAATCTATCTTCTAAATAATTTATAATTTGACTATACTCGTATGAATTTTTAATATTAGCACTTAATGTTATATCTTTATATTCAAATAACAATAATTTATTACCTATTATTACTATATAATCACCATATTCATATTTCTTATATAATCTTTCAGGAATCAATGTTGAATGATATTTATCAAAAATAATTTTAATTGTATCATTGAAAAGAATGTTTTGCGAATAATCTTTTGATATTACAGATTTAAAGTCCACAAATTTAATATTTTTATCTGACATAGATATACATTTATAAAAATCATATAATAAACCGTTAAATATTTTATCAAAAAAAAATTTAAAATTCAATATTGCATATTCACTATTATTTAACTTAAATAATGGTCGATCTCTATATAATTTAAAATCATAATCCATATTAAGATCTTTTTCAAAATTAGAGAGATATTCATCGTTAATTGAAATAGAATCGAAGAGTAATTTTTCTTTATCCTGAGTCTTGTCAAAACGTATTACACATTTAATATTTTTAAAATCCGTCTTTTGATTTATATTAAAAAATCGTATTATAGTACTCATTAGTATTTTTAAATATTCATAACCATCTTTAACGTTTTTGATATTTACGAAATAAGAATATGCAATTTTATATTCATCTTTTGATGAAATATATTTTATAAATTCGTAACACTTTAATATTTGGCTAAATATTGTATTATTTTTTGAACCCGAAAATTCAGATTGTCCTAAATTGAATACAATAAACATTAAAATCAATTTATCTTTAAAATCTTTTTGCATAAATATTGACTGTATCTTTTCTATTGTGCCAGTAAATTCAGAATTACAAAATAATATTTGTTTAAATATTAAATAATTTCTATCATTTAATATTTCGCTATAATTATACTTTTTGGTTGAATTTAAATGGTAATGCATTAACATTAAACAGGATACATGTGAAAATAAATATTTTGGAACTTTAGGATTTATTTTGTTGATATTAGAAGATACATAATTAACTTCAATTTGATTCTCTCCCGTCATAAGATATAAAAACAATTCATTTTGTCTTTCTTGATCATTTTCTTTACTCCAGATATAAGCTGATATCTGAGAGCATATTAAAGCAATATTATTTAATGAAAATCTTGAACGGATATTTTCAAAATCTAATATTTCGTCATTAAATATATCTTCGAATGTTACTAAAATACTTGGATACATAAAGTATTTAATAATATAAATGTTATAGTAAGAAAATATTAATATTGATTTTGATNNAATTATTAATTAATTAGTTAATAAATAAATTCCAATAAAATCTTAAAATGAATTAAATAAGTCTAACAAGATATAAATGTTTATAAATAGTTTAATAACCATTATTAAAATTAATACCAAATTGGATTTATTGATTTTTAATAAATATATATATTACTAATAATATATGCTTTGTTATTAATAAATTATATCTTAAACATTCCTTATCCGATACATCCGAAATATCAATATTTTTATTTTTTTATTTCACTTTTTTTAAGTTTGATTAGTTTTGTTAATTAAATTTTATTTTATTATGAATAATAATAATATGGAAAAGAAAGAGAAATTTGTTGAAATGAGAGCTANNAGGGCTTACTTATAGACAAATTGCTGATACGCTTGAGGTGTCGATGCGGACACTTTTTTTCTGGGCTAAGGAGTTTGAGAATGAAATTAAATTTCTTAATTCAGTCGAAAGAGAGAATTACCTCGTAAAACTTGAACTTGACTCCTCCCGTCAGTATAAAATAATCTCCGAAGAGTTGAAAAAAATTGAGGATGCATTGAAATTGAAAGAATATCAGAATCAACCTATTGCTCAATTGTTTAGATGGAAATTTCGTCTGCTTGATAAACTTGCAAAACTCCCGGTGCAGGATGAGGAAACTGTGAAGTTGTATGGGAGTACAGTGTTTTATCATGATGCGATTAGAGGAGCGGATAATGAGGAAGCTCCGAAATAAGAGCTATACCACGGAGACACAGAGAAGAGCGAGAAAGAAAAATTGAAAATGTTAAAGAGCAAAGAGCTTTACGGATAAGAACACTACGAACTTTTCTTTGTGAATCTTAGTGCTTTTGTGCCTTAGAGGTTATGCTCTCAAATTTCATAGTATGTGAATTTGAAATGTTGATTTTTCAGTTATTTAAAATTCACATTTCATATGAAAATTAAATTTTGTGAAATGAAAAACGTTGCTAATTTAAAGAACAATTAGCATTCAACATAAATGTTGATTNNACGTTTCACATTTGACGTTTCACATTAAAATGTTTGATTATTTTATAGCTATAAATATTACATTAATATCATTATTTTTCAAAGATCCTGAAACAAGTTCAGGATGACAAATAAATAAAATACCATGGTTGACGTGTTTGATTTGCCGGATAGCGGAAAAGCTGTGACACGAAGCAGCACGAAGGAAGAACGAAGAATGTCTGAAGTGGAAACCGGAGAGCTTAAAACTCAGGAGTTTATGCCGACGATTTTGATCGGTCTCGGCGGAACGGGTAAAGAGGTTCTGCTCAGAATCAGAAGACAATTCGTCGAAAAATACGGCTCGCTGAATGACTTCCCTATCACCGCTTACCTCTATATCGATACGGATAATGCTCCTTCGGAAGAGTCCGGANNTCCGGAATTGCAAGGGAAAGGGATTACCTAATCAGCGAAATAGATTTTCAACCTGCTGAAAAAGTTTTTAATCCAGTGAATCCTTCTGATTATATTCAACGCATTCAGGACGTTCCGCATATTAAGAAATGGCTGAATACAACAGGCGAAATCGGTAAACTCGGCACAATGAATACAGGCGCGGGTCAGATAAGACCTGCCGCACGTCTTGCGTTCTATCATAACTATGATGAAATCTGCGCTAAACTTACTACCGCTAAATCGAGAATCACGGATTCGCGTTCAATAAATATTGTAAAAGATAAGCATAAAATTAAATCTGTTAACACGGAAAAAATAAATGTCTACGTGATTACTTCAATCAGCGGTGGTACAGGCTCCGGGATGTTTATAGATATCGGTTTTCTTATCAGGAATCTTTTCAGGAACCAGGCAATCTCTTCTTCATACATTGTTCTTCCGAAAATTTTCCAGGGTTACGGCAAGGAGAGAATCTATGCGAATTCATACGCGGCACTTATGGAACTCGAGCATTATAATCTGAAAAATACTTTTTCGGTTAACTGGAAAAAAGATGAACTGCATAAGTTTCAACCCGGAGTTTATGATGACGTTTATTTAATCGACGGAGAGAATTGCAAGAGTCTTTCACTATCAGATTTGAGCAGCCGCGATATTTTTAAAATGATTGCCGATACGATATTTCTGGATTTTTCGAATTCTGATTTTGCAAATTATAAACGCGGCGTAAGGGTTAACCTCGTACAGTATAAGCAAAGGCTCTGGCCTGATGACGGAACTGTTACGGAAAATACTTTTTCAAGAAAATATTCAACGCTCGGTCAATCCACAATTTCAATTCCGGTTGACAGAATTATATTATCGTGCTCTTATAAACTCTGCGAGGATATAATTAATTATTACCTGACTTATGCCGAAGGTTCGCAAAGCGATATCGACCATTACCTGATGGCGGAACTCTTGCCTGAACTGGGTTTGCTGGAATCATCGAATAAACATCAGCTGCTGGATTCGCTTTACAGCATGGGTGAAAAGTCTTCCATACTTTCTAAGATAAAAGGTTTTTTAAATAATATTCAAAACGAACTGACGAGCGGAAAAAGAGGTGACAACTGGACTTCATATATTTTAAGCGAGGTACAGAAATTCGATACAAATTTCAAAGATGATAACGACGTTACGCGACAGGGAATGTTTTATTCGCAGGTATTTGCGAACAGGTCGAACATAATGAATAAGACTGTTGGGGACAGGGACAGAAATATGGTCGGACAATTGGAGAGAAAAATTAATCATCTTATTAACGATTCGACGCGCGGAGTTTTTTATGCGATAAATGTTTTAAGAAGGCTGCAATTTATTTTAACGAACGGTAACTTCGATTACATACCGAGATTCGAAAAGGAAATTAAAGATTTGCAGGCTGTTGTGACAAAATACGAATCTGAAATAAAGAGTAAGATGCAGGATTTGAAAGAAGATGAATCGCGTTCAAAAGCGAATGTGCTGAAAAAGACTGCCATGGCGGGTACACTGGAAAAGCTTCTCAAAGCTTTTGGTGAATATTATGAAGCATTGATAAAATTGCATTCGAGATTTTATGCGAAAGAGATATGCCAGAGGATTCTGACACTGGTTGAGAAGGGAATTAAAACCGATGACGGCAAAATTCATTTTACGGGTTTGATTTCGGATATAAATAAACTCACGGGTAATCTTGGGGTGTTGAAAGATAATTTCAGAAAAAAATACGATTACTTTTTGCAGAAACAGGAAAATAGTTTCAATATGTATCTTTATGAACCCGATGATGTGAAGAATGAATATTACGTGAGATATATAGGCACGGGTGCAGGTGCGCTTGAAAAAATAAAATCGCTTTCATATAGTTTGCTGAAAGAACTTGGTGCATCTGACGTCACAGACATCGTAAATATTTTAAGAAGCAGTGATACGAAAGCTGTCGAGGAAAAAATGCTGAAATATGCGAAGCTTCAGTTTGAAAAAATTAAGGATGATTACAATATTACCGATATGCTTTTTGAAAAAGATACAATCAGGAGCGAATCGAAAATAAGGGGAATGCTTGCACAGGCTTATCCATGGCTGAGAATCAACGAGGAGCCGGGAAGTTTTAAGCTGGACGATTCGGCGAAGAAATTTTACATTGGTATAAGGACGAACACATATTCGTTTAAGAATTTTCAAACTCTCATTCAGTCTATAGCGGGTTCGGCAGTTGAGTTCAAGGATTCGGCAGATAACTCTTCTATAATTTTTTATACCGAATGGGCAGGTATGCCGCTGTTTTATTCGTACACCGTAAAAGAGGAAATGAAAAGATATTACAAACAGCTTCTGAGAAATCTGAATATTGATTTACATATCGACAAACATTATTTCATTTACAACGACATAACTCCTTTGAATTCGGATGAAAGAAAACGGTTAGATGATTCGTACCGGGCTTTCATAATGGGTTTGATATTCGGAATTTTCGACATCGTTTCGGAAACTGATAAGGAAACGGGTGAAAAGAAATTGATTTATAAATACACGCGACAGGAAGGAATTACGGTGAAACGTGTCGAACAACTTGGAATCGAGACACGCCTGATAAACCGGTTGTTTGAAGAGCAAGGCAGAGAAGCACTTCGATATGAAATTATCAAAAAAGCGGAATTGGTGCAGGATGAGTTATACAGAAAAAATAAATTTGCGGAGATGCTTGTGATATTCGAGTATTATTATGAAAATGTTTACAAGCTCGAGGAAACTGAAATTGCCGGTGGTGCGAAGAGGAAAGTTGAAACTTATCAATATGATATAGTAAGAAATCTGGCACGTAATATCGAAGAAAAAATGACGGATGAAAATCGTCCGGAATTTATTAGTCATGTGCGTTCTCTGAAAAAAGATATGGATTCATTTTCAGAGCTTTGTGCGGATGGATTAAAAAGAGTTTTGAAATTGGATTCTTTGTCCGACATTTCTGCCACTGCTACTGCTGATAATGAACCTTCGAATGAAAAAATCGGTTTAGAAAAATTGAAAGAGCTGAAATCCGCTCTGGATTTAGGTTTAATAACGGTGGATGAATATAATAAAGCAAAGGAAAATTTTTTAAAATAATTCTGAATTATGAATTATGAATACTGAATTAAAAGCTTAAGAGCGATTACACGCAGAAACACTGAGAAAGCACAGAGAACTATAGAGAAGCGCTTTATAACTTTACAAACTTGATAAACTTGATGAACTTGATAAACTTGATGAACTTGATAAACTTGATAACTTGATAAACTTGTCAAACTTGATAAACTTGATAAACTTGATAAACTTTACAAACTTTATAACTTTTAAACTAAGAGAACCAAATGCCGACATACGAATACAAATGCAGCAACTGCGGGCACGAATTTGAAATTATACAATCGATGAAAGATGAACCTTTAAAGAAATGTCCGAATTGCGGAAAAAACAAACTGAGAAAAATAATCAGCGGTGGAGTGGGAGTGATATTCAAAGGAAGCGGATTTTATCAAACTGATTATGTTGACAAAAAATCCAAATTGGCTGCGAAGAAATCCGAATCAACTTCCGTTAGTGATGCAGTGACTAAAACAGAAACGAAGTCGAAAGAGGAGAAGAAGAGTTCTAAGAAAAAATGAAGAATTCTGAATGCTGAATTCAGAATTGAAGAAATTAAAGAAGTTAAAGAAGTACCTGTATTTAGTAGTTAGTAGATAGTAGTTAGTAGATAGTAGTTAGTAGCGAGTAGTTAGCAGCGAGTAGATAGTAGAGAGTAGTCAGCACCGAGTAATTAGCAAGCATTTATAACTTTACAAACTCTCTTTATTTCGCTATTTCACACTTCACNNCGTTAGCGAGTTCCATTGCAGCACCGGCGCGGAAAATTTTGCCTTCGATAAGAATATAAGCTCTATCGACGATGGATAATGTTTCATGGACATTATGGTCTGTTATGAGAACACCAATCCCCCTATCCTTTAAGTGTGCAACAATTTTCATTAAATCTTCTGAGGCAATCGGGTCGATTCCTGCAAAGGGTTCGTCAAGCAAAATAAATTTAGGGTCGGATGCAAGAGCACGTGCGATTTCAGTCCGGCGTCTCTCTCCGCCTGAAAGTGAATATCCTTTTGAGTCTTCTATTTTTTCAATATTAAAATCTTTTAAAAGCTTATAGCATCTTTCTTCAATCTCATCGTTATCCAAATCCATAAACTGAAGAACTGATACAAGATTTTCTTTGACAGTCATTTTTCTGAATATCGAAGCTTCCTGCGGAAGATAGCCAATTCCGGCTTTTGCCCGTTTATACATGGGATATTTGGAAATTATATCTCCGTCAAGTTCAATATCACCCGAATTTGGTTTTATCATTCCGCAAATCATATAGAAAGTCGTGGTTTTCCCTGCACCGTTCGGACCAAGCAATCCGACTATTTCTCCCTGTTGAACATTAAGGGAAACGTCATTAACCACTGCTCGTTTTTTATATTCCTTTACGAGATTATATGCTTTTAATTCGCTCAAACCAAATAGTGAGATAGTGAAATAGTGAAATAGTGAAATAGTGAATTTAAATCTTATAAATTTTACAAATCTTACAAATCTTATGAATCTTATAATCTTATGAATCTTATGAATCTTCTAATCCTTCTCCAAAATTCTAATCATATCTTCAACTGCTTTTTGCAAGCCGATAAATACTGCACGTGAGATTATTGAATGTCCTATACTCACTTCGCGCACTTCTTTAATATTAAGGAACGGGAAGATATTATTATAATTCAGACCGTGACCGGCAACAACTACCAGGCCCATTTCTGTTGCCATGCGAGCTATGCTTCCGATTTTACTCAACTCTTTTATTTGTTCATGCTCATCAACTGCATTTGCAAATTTTCCTGTGTGTATTTCGATTATATCAGCGCCTNNGGGTCGATGAATACACTCACTTTAATATCCTTCTCATGAAGCGTAGAAACCGCACCTTTCAATTTACTTCTAAAAGATGCAATATTCAAACCACCTTCCGTTGTTAATTCAGTTCTGTTTTCAGGCACTAATGTAACCAAATCCGGAAGCACCTCACACGCTATTTTGACCATTTCGTCGGTAGCAGCCATTTCGAGGTCAAATTTCGTTTTTACGACTTCCCTTAGCAATCTGACGTCTCTATCGTTTATATGCCTTCTATCCTCACGTAAATGGCATACAATGCCCTCTACGCCGGCGAGTTCACATATTCCGGCTGCAATCACCGGATCCGGTTCTATTTCGCCGCGCGCTTCCCTGATTGTCGCAACATGGTCTATATTTACTGATAGTTTCATCTCAATTAAAAATTAAAAATTAAAAAATATCATAAAATTTATTTGCATACCTATAAATAGAAATTGTATCAATCGAGAACATTACCATAAAATGGAGAATCCAGCTATAGATAAAAGAACCGCTTCTCAATGCCTGAATACCGAGAATTATTCCGGCAAATATTGCCGCAAAAAGCTCTATTTCGGGTTTCCCTTTATGTAAAATGAAAAAAGGAATCATCTGAATGAAAATTGAGTAGTAGCCAAATTTTTCTTTCAGACCAAACAGCATATAGCCTCGCCATAGAAATTCCCAGCCCAGCATATAAATTAAAATACAAAATTCATAAAACAAAAAAAGGCTCATATTCTCTTTCAGACTGGAGCCTCCCTGCGGATATGCTGAAGCAAAACTTTCGGAAGCTGAAGCAATCCATAGGATAGGCAGCATAACTGCAAAGAAAATTAAAACAGTAATTACACCGAATTTAATATCTCCAAGTTTGAAGCCATAATCTGACAGCTTCCCTTTCAAAAAGAATTTTATAGAAATAACAGGAAGCAAAAACATAACTCCGCCGTCAGCCAGAAACCAGTATATACGCGACATCAGCCTATCTTTACCTATGTGGTCATAATAAAAATTAGGAGAAGCAAATACAATCGAAATGAATGTAATTACAGCTACAGAAATAAAAACAAACGTAACCTTGAAATCAAGTTTCTTTGTTTCATCCTTCAGCGATTTTAATTCACTTAATAAATTCAATTTTGATTATTTTTTTTCTTAATAATATATTGAAATTTCTCAGGTTGAAATTTAATCATCATAACATCTTCCGGTATGGAAATTCTCGGAATTATAAAACCTGTGGAATCGCTTTCTATTTGTTTATATTCAATTCCAATCACAATATNNAATATCATCCGGATTTAATTTCGCGAGTTCGTCAACTCCTCCTCTTAAATACAGTGTTATTTTGGGCGGAATTATCAGAACACTTTTATCCGGAGGAACATTAAAGATATTCACATCGAGGTCTTCGAAATTTTTCTCTGCGGTAAGTTCAATTTTATAAGAAACAATAACTGATTTCGGCTCGATTTTAATTATATTTGTTAATGTATCGACAACTCTGACATATTTCGTAAAATCAGAATTTACATTTTTAATAATAGTAGATTCGGTTGGTAACGATTTGATTTTACCTATGACGGACATTGCGCCGGTAATTTTAATAGAATCGGGAGTGATTTTCGGATTGCCTATAATATAATAACCCTCTTTGGTATACACCTGAACATTATTTTTAACCTTTACATATTTTGTGGTAATGTTATCAAAATTAACTTCAAGTTCATCAGGATTAACACTGACAATCGATACACCTGCGGGAAGCCCGAGAACGTCATTTAACGTCTGGGAAATATTTATTTTAGAATCTTTCTTATAGCCCGATAAATCGATATTATAAGCAACATTTCTTGACAGCATCAGTCCGAGCAATTCCCAGCCTTTACCTTTCAAAGTGACATCGATAAAAGAAGGAAGGTCATTTCCGAGCGCCTGGGATTTAGTTAATTTTATTTCAAGAGGAACAGAAAGAACAATAGTGTAAGATAAATTCAGATTAATATACAACCATAATAGTATAGAGCATATAAAAGATACCGAATATATGATTACATTTTTGCGCATATAAATTCCCGAAAACGAATCAATTATTATTATTAGAATTACTTGATTTATTTAGCCTTGATTTCCAGTTATCATCCCGAAATTCACCCCTTATAGTAGAATTAACGAGGTAATACATTCCTGCACCCAATTCACGTTCAGCGAATACACAAATTGCACCACCCTGAATTGCATCATATGTCCATATTTCATATCCTTTTGATTCGGCTTCGTTCGGGTGGTTCTCAATATCAGAAGGTTTTCCGTAAGTTATATATATTCTGCCTCTATCGGTTTTCCAGCCTTCCATAAAACCCTGTTTAAAGAGACTATTTGCCTCAGAAACTCTTTTAAAATAAGCAATCTTATAATCATTGACCGGAGAATTAGGCACCGTTTGTCTTCTTTGCCAGAAGAAATACATATATTTTCTTTTTTCATCAAGTGTATTCAATTTATTATATTCATCGGTTTCCGGTGTAGTTCTGATATATATTGACTTTGCATATTCATCATCAATTTTATCCGAATTCATGCTTTCATATTCACTTTTTAAATAACTTTTGTCATCGGATTTATCGGATGCAATATTTTTGGACTTATTATAGACGAAAAACTTTTTTTCTTTCTCTAAAGATTTTCCTGTAACAGTATTCATAAGTTTAACTTTAAAAAGATAAACTCCTTTATCAAGTGAATCGATACTTATTTTTCCTGTTTCAATAAAAGCATCATATTTTGACAATTCGGATTTATAATCTTGTCTGATAATATTGTTGGATAAATCTGATATTGTCGTGATTATATAATTGCTATCCCCTCCAAAGTCTTTATTTATAGAATATATTTCCAAATAATAAAATATTGTATTCAAATTCATACCAAAGAGTGCATCAGGATTCGGAGTGATTTCCAATCCGTTTTTATAAAAGACACTCTTGCTATCTTTAGATTTTTCCATGGTGGAAGAAATTTGAATATCACTTAAACCTGTTTTTGAAGAATCAAATGCAGCAATATTAATATCGAAAGTCAGTGTATCACATTTCTCTTTGTAAAAATTATCAGAACCAACAAGCTTAAATAAATAATCTCCCGTAGAAAGGCTGAAATTTTGCTGTCCTATTAGTTTATTATTTAAGCTTTGTTTATTTGTATCCGTTACCTTTGACTGTAGCCCGAGGAAGTCATCAAAGACCAGTTTATTTTTCCCTTTATCAAAAATCGAGACTTCTATATTTGCATGAGCTAAAAAATTTTCTTCGGTTTTTGTGTATCTAAGATCTCTCTGATTGACGGAGAAATAAATTTCAACAGTAGATTTCGAATCTGTATTTTTAAACAAGGCATAATCGGCGTAAAAATATAATTTCTTTTGCGCAACAGAAATTGAAGAACAAAAAATGATAATCAAAATTATAAAAAATATATTTTTCATGATATTTAAATAAAGTTTTTCAAGTGCGTTTTATTTAGTATTATATTAATATCATACGAATGTAATAAATAATTAAAGAAATTGCTCATATTATTATATAATTCAAAAATATTTTAATATTTTAAAAATAAAAAGGTAATCTTTTTTAGATTACCTTTAACGAAAAAACTTCGTTCCCAATCACTATTGAACAAGTTCAGATTGGGAACGAGAAAAATAATTACGAATTACTTGATTAACAACATCTTTTTAGTATCAACAAAGTCACCTGCGACGAGCCTGTAGAAATAAACTCCGCTGGAGAGATTAGTTGCAATAAATTGCACCTGATAATTTCCGGNNGTTGTCGGGTTGAACGGATTCGGATAATTCACATTCAATTTAAATACCTTAGGCAGTGGTCCGGAGAGACTTAAAGGAATACCTCTCCTTAAACGAATATTATCTAAATACAAATTATTTCCTTTTCCGCTTGCCACGTAAAATTTAATTTTATTAGCACCAGGAGCTAACAACAATGCTTTTTGTCCCCATTGAGATTGTGTAGGAACAAATGGAGATCCTGTAAGAGTTGTCGTAGATAAACTTAAAAATGGTACCGGGTTACTTCCAAATTTAGCCGAGTCCACAGATATCCAGGTTGAACCATAATTCGTAGATTGATAAACAAATAGCGAATCTACATTAAAGTTACCCACAAATGCGTGTGCATAATTAAACAATAAAGTATCAACTGTATTAGAAGAATATGGATTTCCGGTAAATGTATTTGTAATAAATTCTTCTACAACAGACTGCGAGGCATCATAGAAATCATATTTCGCAGAATAATTATCACCAAATCCTACAAGTGTATCACGAGACCAAAAAGTAGGGCTACCGAACGAATTTATTCTCCAGCCTATTTGCGGGAACTGTGGATTTGTAAATGAATTATTCAATACATACATAGTATCCACAAAGAAGTGACCCGGAGTTATTGAGTATCTTGATGTACCTCCTTGATTCGTAATGTTAACTCTGACAGTATACCAAATATTAGCAGGCAAAAGATCCGGATAATTATAAACGTTCGTATCTTGAATAACTATATCTTTGACCAGCTTTGTTGTATCTACGAAAGTAGAATCAGTCCACAATTGAAGTCTATAGAAATTTGGGAAACCTGAAACAACCTGAGCTAAATCCCATTTTATAACAGGACTCTTTACAGTATCGATTCTATAATTTGGAGGAAGAACAATACCGGGCGGTCTATACTTTATTTTAATATTATCAAGATAAAGATTATTACCCCAGCCACTTTTTACAAGAAACTTTACTCTATTTGTACCAGCAGGCAATGCCACCACTTTAGTGCCAAAATCATTTGGTCCAGGTGAATATGGTCCGGCTGTATATGTAGTAGTAGAAAGACCGGTAAATGGAATCGGATTACTACCCCATGACGAAGACGGTAACGCAGTATATGTAACACCATTATCAATGGAATAATATAAAATCAACGAATCGACATTAGATGCACTTACATAAGCATGCGCATAGTCGAATAGTAACGAATCCGATCCGAGTTTGCTAACAGATGCTGTTCCCGGGAATATATTAGTAATCANNACCATTATTATTAGGAGATTGTCTCGACCAATAATCATTTGAAACATATTCGACACTCCATCCATTTGGAGGAAATTGCAATGAATCAAAAGTTTGATATAAAGGTTTTACAGAAACACGTGTAAATGTAATATTAAAAGATTGAGCAGAAATAAGTGAATCAATACCTTTGTATGCCCAAACTTTCCATGTACCGGTCACTGAAGAACCTGATCCTATAAGTGCATCAAGAGTCGTTGTGTTTACCGTAAGAATTGTATCGAAGCCATTATTATTTGATGGTAATGATACAGAATTGAATGTCCATTTTNNTTCGAAAGTGATATAGTAGTATTGTTTGCAGGTGAAATAAGATTAAATGGAGTTAAATTAAATGAACTTCTTCGCAATGTCAAATTATTAGTATTTGACGAAGCTAAAGAGTCATGTCCATTATAAGAATAAACACGCCACTGTCCAACAAGTGAATCTCCGCGGTTCATACCTAAATGAGCTAAAATACTGTCGAGAGCAGAATTTAATACAGTAAAGTTAGTATCAAATCCGCTATTATTTGAATATAAATTTAATTTTATGAATTTCAAAGAATCAAAAGATGGAGAAGCAAACATAATTTTATACCTTGCACCAACCGCCGATTGACTCCAACTAAAATTAACAGGAAATAAATTTAATACAGATGTAATTATGGTTGTATTACTAATAGGTAATTTTAACGAGAACGGAACAAGAACCGGATTGGTTCTTTTCAATGTCAGGTTCCAAGGACCATTAGTAGAAATCAATGAATCCGGTGCACCTTGAACTCCTGGACCTTTGAAAGCAGTAACATTCCATGAACCCGTGACACTATCACCTTGAATTAAACCTTTCCTTCCTAAAAGAGCATCAAGATCGCCTGAAGTAATTTTGAACAGGTTTTGGAATATCATTGTATCAATAATATTGAAACCTTGTAAATTTTTAAATCTAAATTTATATCCAGCTCCTGTAGCAGACGTATCCCAGTTAAAAGCAATCGGACTTATACTACCGGCTACCGTAGATATAGATGCCCCGGATAGCGGAGTTACGAGTCCAAAGGGATTAATTGGATAGGCAATACCATCGAATTTTGAAAATACAATTTTATCGGTTTCCCCGGTTCCAATTGTGGTATATCCGGCAACCACAAAAACAGCTGCGCTATCAGGGTAAAAAGCAGCTTTCATATTTGCTCTTGCCAATGGTAAATCAGGCAAAGAGGTCCAGTTATAATTAACTGCGTCCCAAATATAAGAAAAAGAGGAAACAGAGACTCCATTAATTGCTCCGCCGGTTACAAGTAATCCGGCACCATTTCCTTTATTAATAAATGCACTTGCGGGACGTGTTAAAGGACCACCCGGATACTTTGGCAAACTAAACCAGGTTACCTTAGTAGGTTTTCCCGAACCATCTTTAGTGATGATTCCTTTATAGACAGAATCCACTACACCACCTGTGCCATTATTGACAACGAGACCGCCAACACAGAAAATGGTATCATTAATAATACCGGTCCCCATCATGGCGGCTTTAAGCGGGTAATTTGAATTTGGTAAAATTGAATATGATTTATTATTTACATCAAATAATTGTACATTACTTGAATATGAATAAGTAGAACCCGGTCCGGGGAAATAGCCATCTCCACCACCGACAATAAGAATATAATTATCCGAATATTTAACAACTGCAGCATCAGTTACGGGAGTTGACATATCTGAATAAGTCGTCCAGGTTCCATTTGTTGCATCAAAGGCACAGGTTTTACCTAAACCGGTAAATTTCTCGCCTCCGAATAAATAGATTGTTGTACCAATTGTAATTGCGGTAGCAGCAGACATTTGAATTGGAATAGGTTGAAATCCTGTTGTTTCCCAGCTATTGGTTGCAAGATTGTATCTGACAACTGAAGTCAACGAATTATCTGAACCTCCACCGAATTGATAGACATATCTTCCAACACCGGGGAGTTCGACATAAGCCGAGGCGCTTCTCGATAATGCATTTGGAGAAGTTGCCATAGTAGTCCAATATGCCGACAAACCATTAAGAGAATACCTGGGAGGATTAATATTAATCTTTCTGCCATATGGGTTATAATCAGGATTTCCTTGCGGAAAAGTCACACCCACACATAAGAGAAATATTAATAATAATTCTGTTATAAAAATTTTCATATCTTTCTCCTTGAAAAAGTAAAATTAGAGTTAATTAAAATTTTATTTATTAATCTCATCGTATTAAAAACCTATATTGAGAGTAAAATATTGGTTAGTTGAATTAAAAGCTGATTCATTAATTATGCGATAAGCATAATCAAATCCAAGACTTACACCACCAACCGGATATCTCAGCCCAACTCCGAAAGTTGGTCCGAATAAAGATTCACTTGCTTGAAAATCAGGAGTTATAACAGCACCGCCCCTTAGGAAAAAAATGTCTTTCCATGAATATTCCAGACCAAATCTATATTGGTCACTCGTGAAGCCGGAGTTCTGGAATGTTCCTGATAAATTAACGACATTTTGTTTTCCCAAATTAGCAGCATAAGATACACCTAATTCCAAACTTGTCGGTAAATCGAAATCCTGAAGAGTTACTCTTTGTATAGATGATTGTCCATTAATATCAATTACTGTCCTATCGAGTCC
>PNBM01000163.1 GCA_003135995.1 Ignavibacteriota bacterium
AAACCGAGGGTGTGAACCACATGCATGATTTGAGGTTGCTGTCGATAAATCAAGCGAGAAAACTGTTAAGAATTCGACATGAGACAATGAAAGGGCTCATCGATGCAGGAAGAATCGGATATATCGAGTTAGAAGGTAGGTACAAAATCCCCTATCAAGCTATAAAAAAATTCATTTCGGAAAATACAAAAGTAAATTCGAGTGTTAAAACAAACGACATCGAGCAAGACATCCGTTCAATAATTTTTAAAAAATAAAAACGAGGTAATATGCCGCCATCAATACAAGAAAAACATGGCTTTTATGTAATCCAATATTTAGAAAATGGAGTCAGAAAAACAATTAGTACAAGATTAATTGCAAACGAGAAAAACAGACTTATTGTTTTAAAAAAATCAAAAGAAATAGAAAGCAGGTTATACATTGATAAAATTTCAGGTAAATTAAAGCCAAAAGAATTAAAGACTGCGATTACTTTATCTTTTGCGGTTAAAAAATTTGATAAAGAACATCTGTCACTAAAATCACACTCACACAGAAGAAATTATAATTTTGCAATGGAACATCTGATAAATGTAATCGGGAGAAAGAAACTTGTAACAGAAATAACAACAGAGGATATATCAAAATATATTGCTTATTTAAAAGATAGAGTTCGTAATGCAACACTGCATACATATATTCGATACGCCAAAATGTTATTTAATTTTCTTGCGGATGAAAACATAATTACAAAAACACCGTTTCGAAAAAGACAGACACCAAGAAGAGAAGAAATAGAAATTGAAATATTCAGTCAGGAAGATTTAGATTTATTATTAAATTATACTTACGAAAAAGATATAAAACTTTTTAGATGTTTTAGTATGCTTCTACTACTTGGAACTCGTCCGATAGATTTATTAAATCTCAAGTACGAAGATATTAAGCTTGAACAAAGGAAAATAAATATTCGTATGGCAAAGACAGGTAATTTGATAGTATTCCCGATATACGATGAGCTCGGAATGTTTTTAATTGATAATTTTAACTCTGAATTAAATAAAGACTCAAAAGAAAAATTATTTAATGGATATACTGTATCTCAACTTGGAAAAAGATTTAGAAGATTTTTACTTTATTTAAAGATACCCAAATCAAGGCGTTACACTTTAAAAACTTTTCGAAAAACATTCGGAACAAAAATGGCGGCTTTGAATATCGCAACGAAGGATTTAATGTATCTTTTGGGCCACAAGGAAGTCGAAACAACTATGAAATATTACATCAAAGCAAAATCAGAAGAGATCGGTAAAAAAATCAATTTTGAGTCGAAAAAATTTTACAAAATTGAAAAAAAGTGCAGACGAAGTGCAGACGGAGTGCAGACGGATTGACATTCCCCGAAAGAGTATCTTAACTATCCCGAGAATTCTTCAATTCTGAATTGAAAATAAACTTTATTTGCCGTAATTTTACCCCGCATCCGTAGCTCAGTTGGTAGAGCAGCTGACTCTTAATCAGCGGGTCAGGGGTTCGAGTCCCCTCGGATGTACAACACTCAATGTTAAATTTTAAATGTTAAATTTTAAATTAAAAAAACCTGTAAATATTAAATTTGCAGGTTTTTTTTATTGCGGTAAAGTAGTCCCGACCTTTCGGGACAGGTCAGGGGTTCGAGTCCTCTCGGATGTACTACACTTAATGTTAAATTTTAAATGTTAAATTTTAAATTGAAAAAACCTGTAAATATTAAATTTGCAGGTTTTTTTATTTTGTGAAATTTCAATATTTAATCTTTCAATTCTTCATCTTAAATTTTTAAATAACAATCTTGAATTTTTAAAAACTAACTCTTAATTTTATACTTTAGTTGGACAAATCGTTTTGGAGATATAATATTTTCACAGTATATACCGGAATGCAATGAAAATTCCTCCGGAATTATACTTTTAATAGTTGTGCGGAATAATTAATATATCCGGCATAACAAAATGTTTGAGGACAAATTTATCAAAAACTGAAAAATATACAATGTCCAGAAAATCTTGGATAGCCCTGTCCGGATACAGCATAATTCACGCCATAATCGATATGAGTTGTGTAGCCGTAGTGTTCAGTACTTTAATAATTCAAGGATACAATTCTCACGATACTTTTATTTTTATTATCACATACAATATAATTGCTTTTGGAATACAGGCACCAATCGGTTTATTGGTAGATAAATTTCAGGTACCAAAAGAATCGGCATTTATCGGATGTGTTCTGGTTATTGCTTCTATATTTGTTTTTGAAATTCCTGCATTGGTTGTGATTTTATCCGGACTTGGAAATGCTTTTTTTCATGTCGGCGGAGGAAGCATCAGCTTAAATTTTTCTCCCAAAAGAGCTGCTGCACCCGGAATTTTTGTCGCTCCCGGTGCAATAGGTTTGACAGCCGGAATTCTTATCGGTGAAAATGATTTATTTACTGCATTACCTTTTGTGTTAATTTTAATAGCATCCTGCATTTTTATTTTAATCTGTAAAATTCCAAAAATAAATTATCAAAGAGTTTCGTTGAAATCAAATATAAAATTTTTTGAGATTGTTTTAATATTGTTGCTTTTCTCAGTATCAATCAGGTCTCTTTACGGTTTAACCGCTGAATGGAAATCCGATATTACTTTACTAATTATATTGACCTTAGCAACAGCGTGTGGAAAGGCATTTGGCGGATTATTTGCAGACAGGTTTGGCTGGGTTCGTGTCGCAGTTTCTGCATTAATTTTATCTGCTCCTTTGCTTTCCTTTTTTCCGGACTCGCCGCTTTTAGTAATTACCGGTACTTTTTTAATTCAAATGACTATGCCGATAACACTAACTGCTTTATCAAATATGTTACCCGGCAGGTCTGCAACCGCCTTTGGCTTGTCTGTATTTGCCCTGATAATAGGCGTTATCCCTTCTTATCTGGGAGCAAAACCATTTTTAGATAACAGTTGGATTATTTTAACAATAATATTTGTGTCTGCGGGTTTTCTATTATTAAGTTTTCACTTTTTAAATAATTATTTTAAAAGTAATTTGAACATTAAATTATAATTATTTATCCTATGAATAAATTAAAATTCTTCTTTTTCTTCGCTTTTTTAGCCGTAACATTTTTAAGTCCCGTCAACAATGCTTTTTCGGATTTGCCGGGAAACACCAATCACCATAGAGTGATAAAAAAGCAGAAAACTATTGTTCCTCCCGATACATCTCATGAATTTGACACAACGAATATACAGGATACCGTGAACAATAAAGAATACCGGGATAATCTTAATTTTTTTGAACTAATCCAACCGCAACATATCGCAGTCGGAGGAGCCGTGTTTGTAGTAGTAATTTTTTCCTTTATTATTTTATCTAACATACGAAATAAAAAATGACAATTGAAAGTTATCTGCTGGCATTATTTTTAACCCTGGTAATTGAATTGTCGGTGGCTTATTTCCTTGGGTACAGGAATAAAAAAGCTATAATCACCGTAGTGTGCGTAAATTTAATATCGCATCCGCTATTTTGTTATTTTTTATGGATAAATTTAACATTAGATATAATCACGATAAATTACTTTTCAATGATTTCTCTGGAAATAATAATAACCCTGCTCGAGTCAATTTTGTTGTATTATGCATTAAAACAAAAATTTTTGCTTATGCTTAATTTATCTTTTGCTATGAATTTTACTTCATTTGTAATCGGATTGATAATTTATGGAACAACATTATAAAAAGTTTCTTTTATAATAATAATAAATCAATGTATAGAATTATTTTTATCGCTCTGTTAACATCTGTAACAATAGGATACGGAAGTCAGGTAAAAGAATCGATTCAACATGAGAAAGATTCTATAGAAAAGAAATCAGACACATCATTTAAACTCAAAAAAATAATTTTTCACACTTCAACTTGCTTAGGTTTGTGTCCGGTTTATCATCTTCAAATTGATAACAATAGACAGTTTAAACTTTTTGCCGAAACGGTTTATAGAAAAGGTTCTAAAGTGTCCGAACGAATAATTGATGTTAATAAAACAGGTTATTTTACCGGTACTGTTAGCAAAGACAAGTATAAAAAATTGATTAAACAACTTCAACTTTGCAATATAGACACATTAACTTTTGAAGACGTAACTTGTTGTGACGCTCCATTGATTACTATCATAGTTTATTATAATGGCAAACGCAAATATTTAAAATCAATGTTTCCACCTGATAGTGCAGACGATTTGATAACTACATTAAATGATATTTGCGAAAAAAGTAATTTACACCGGTCAAAATTTGAATTTACAATCGAAGAATAATCCGGCGGGTTATTCTGATTATTATGCTCCGGCGTTGTAACATTTTTATATCCATTATATATTTTTAAAAGAAAATAATATGAAAAAAAACTACTATTGGCTTTTCTGGTTATCTTATCGGTTTGTTTATTTGATGTTCAAAATCTTACTGTGCAGGATAATTCAAATACCATAATCCCAGATTTAATCCCATACAGAAAAGGTGATAAATGGGGATTCGTGGATAAAGATGGAAAAGAAGTGACTCCGTTTAAATATGATAAAGTTTCTTATATGCACGATGGATCTGCAAAGGTGGAATTAAATGGTAAACACGGCTTCATCGATAAAAACGGAACTGAATACCGGGAAGAATAAAAAAAATGAAAAAACTAACTGAAAGAATAAACATAAATACATTTTGAAATCCGAAACATTAAATATATTATTATGAAAAAATATTTATTTATTATCTTTTTCTTTTTTACAGCAATATTAAATACCTATGGACAGGATAACATAAAAGCTATGTTTGAAAAATCCTGGTCTTCAGACGACACTCTGGAAAAGAGAACCCTGCGTGAAAATATTATTAAATTATCTCCTGATTCCGAATACGGTTTATTTTGTAAAGCCTGGATTCTTTCTACATGGAACAATTATTTGAGCGCGGAAGAATTTTATTCGAAAGCAATTAATAAAAAAAATAATTTCTGGCAGGCCTACTTCAACCGCGGAACAATGAATCTTAATTTACAGAAATATAATGAAGCACTATCCGATTTCAAAAAATCGATTGAATTGAATCCGAACGATGCAGAGGCTTATGGTTATCTCGGAATTTCAAATTACTATTTAACAAATTACCAAGAGGCTATTTCCAATTGCACAAAATCGATTTCAATAAATTCCAATAATGCAGATGCATATAATTATCGCGGAATTTCATATTATGCTGAAAAAAAATATGATGAGGCAATCTTAGATTATAAAAAAGCTATTTCAACCAATCCGGTTTTTTTAGATGCGTATAACAACCTCGGAATTGTTTATTTTGAATTACATAAATATAACGAAGCATTATCCGAATTCGCTGAAGCAATTTCAATAAACCCAAATTATGCAAATGCTTATAACAACCGTGGACTTGCTTACCTGGCTTTACAAAAATATGACGAGGCAATCTCCGATTACACAAATGCGATTTTAATAAACCCGAATGATTCTAAAGCATATTATTACCGCGGGGTCGTTTATCATGAAAAAGGTGATTGTGATAATGCAAAAAAAGATTGGGAAAAAGCAATTGAATTAAATCCCGGTTTTGAATCTGACTTAAGAGCTTATATAAATAATTGTAAATAATTTCAGGAAATAAATTGTTTCAATTACTTAATAAATAATGTGACATGATAAATAAACTACTATTAATATTGCCTCACATCTTTTCGTTTTGTTTATTTGATATAAAGAATCTGTTTGCACAAAATGAAAATTCTGCTTTGCCGGATTTAATTCCATATAGAAAAGGAGATAAATGGGGGTATTGTGATAAAAACAAAAAAATTGTTTTACCTTGCAAATATGATGATGCAAAGATATTCAGCGAAGGACTTGCGGCGGTGAAAAAAGATAAAATGTGGGGCTATATTAATAAAAAAGGAAAGGAAATCATATCTTATATCTATTATAAAAGTGCCGACATATTCTGCGATGGACTCGCCGCCGTAAGAAAAGTCAGAAACTGGGGCTTTATAAATAAAGAAGGACAGGAAGTAATCCCCTGCCAATTTTATGGATATGATTTCTTTAATGAAGGATTTGCAAATGTAACATTGTTCGGACGCACAAGTAAAGGGGGATATAAACCGATAGAGAATCTTACTATCGATAAAGAAGGGAATAAAATTGATTTTGAAAAATATACGCGCACTTATGACTATAATGAAGGAATTTTTGTAGTGGAGTCAGCGGAAGGTTTTGATTATAAATTCGGATTTATTAATAAAGAAGGATTAGAAATAATCCCGTTAAAGTATGACAAAGCTCACGGTTTTAGCGAAGGGCTTGCAGCGGTAAAACTCAATAATAAATGGGGATTTATCGATAAAGAGCGCAAAGAAATTATTTCAATAAATTTAAAATATGATAATGTGAAAAGTTTTCACGAAGGACTTGCCACGGCAGAGCTAAATAATAAATGGGGATATATCGACAAAAAAGGCAATGTTGTGATTCCTTTAAAATATGATTATACCGGGATATTCAGCGAAGGTCTTGCGTCAGTAAAATTAAATGATAAATGGGGATTTTTAAATAAGGGAGGTAAAGAGATTATATACTTAAAATATGATTATGCTGAAGATTTTAGAAATGGACTTGCCCGGGTGGAAACTAATGATAAATACGGCTACATAGATAAAAACGGAACAGAATACTTTGAAGATCTTTGATAAATATCGATTCAATACCAGTGTACCCGTAAGGAATTAACAATATATTTCCGACTACTGAATAATATTCTTAAATAAATTCGGAAAATATAAATTTCAATATATCAAATATTTAATTCATATTTATTTTTTTCTTGTTTCTTTTGTGATAATAATTTAGTTTTATTAAATTATAATCACCTTATAATTGTGAATATTATTCGGGGGGATAAAATTTATTTGCACTACTCAATTTATATTATCTGACAAAATTTTTTATATCATTAAGCAATGAATTTATTTATAAAGTTTAAGAATAAAATGTTGCATCAGTGGGCTTTTTTTGTTGCCTGGATGTTATCATTTTGTGGAATTTCAGTCGGTTATTATGGCTGTTCGGTTTATGGTCCGCCGGATGATTTACCGCGTGAACAACTTTATGATTTGAAAGAAGAAGTATTTTATTTGGAGAAAAGATTGGAATCACTTAATAAAGAAAAAGCGGAGATTATTAAATCGGTAGATAAAAGGAATTTAGAACTGAATAAATTACAATCAGAAAAAGATTCTTTAATCATTTTACTTAATTCGGATGAAAAATAAAATTCTCAAACGCTGGAGTATATTAATTAGTTCTGTATTATCTTTCAGTGGAATTTTTATCGGGAGTTTTGCCTGTGTTTATGGTCCCCCCGGAGGCTCTGAAGAGGATTTTTACAGGATGAATCTGCTGAAAGAAGAAGTTCAGAAGCTTCAGGATAAACTCAATAAAGAAGAATCCGAGAAATCAATCATTCAGAGAGATCTGGCAAAATATGATTATGAAATTAAAAAGTTGCAAAGAGAAAAAGATTCGTTGCTGATTTTGATTGAGATATTTGATAAGTAATAGAAATTTATTTTCTCAAAATATATTAATATATAATTATGATTTTTTTAAAATATTTGGTTCTTATTTGCTTTATCTTTTTGACATTTGCCCTAAATTCTTATGCCCAGAAAGATACTAATTATTACGGGGATGAAAATGAATTGACAATGGAAGGCTGGCAAAGAGCAATGGACAACTACACTGCANNTGAAAAGAATATCGAAGCTTTAAAGATTACAAAAAGAATTTCTGATTCCGTTTACCGGAATTTACAATCCGAAATATATGCTCTGGTCGATGCCGATTCATCATTGGTGATCGATTTTAATGACAGGTTTGAAACAACAGAAAAGAAAATATTAAATGAATCCGCTCCGTTGAATGATATTAAAGAATATTGGTTTGACTGGATATCGGGCAATAAAATAAGATTACTTTCCCAATATAGATACCGTTACAATATTATGAAAAGAAAAATCGACGAATGGAAAGGCAAATGAAAACC
>PNBM01000076.1 GCA_003135995.1 Ignavibacteriota bacterium
AAAAAAGTCCCCGTTATTCGAAATTGAACAGAATACATAAGCAAAAATTTATCCAAAAACAAGAAGAAGTGCTAATGTTTCCAACTGTACAACTTCGATAAAGGGGAACTTTTTTTAGCTAATGTTTTTTTATTTAATAATTTACTCAGAACGAATAAAACTATTCTAACTGTAACTTAAAAATATTTTTCTTAATTGTAAAGATATTTTTTTTTGACGGCTCCCCTTTGGGCGATTCCATTAAATTTCTTTCATATTTCCATTTAAAATAAAATTCTNNTATTTTTTATACCTGAGGAGGTATCAAATTTTGTTAAGATATACTGTATTTATTACTTATTTGTATTCAGGAATACGGTATTAAGATTGTTTAAAACTAATAAATTAACCCGAAAATATGATATTTCCGTTATATAATTATTTTGTTTTACAAGTTAAACAATTACAAAGAAATTTTTATTTATTTTATGTCTGATTCTTCAGCTCATTTAGTTAAAATTAAAATTCGAATTCGAATTAAAATTGTAAAGCAACTATTTATTCCGTTCGGATTTTTAAAAATATTTTAATAATCAAACAAATGAAATTTTATTTAATACTATTTTCTCTTTTAATTTCATCATTAACATTTGCCCAGGAAGAAAAAGATTCTTTGAAATATGAAACCGAAGAACTTATTATAACGGGAACACGCTCATTTGAAAAAATTATTGATATCCCTTATTCGGTATTCAGGGTTGATAAGAATGAATTAACTTTCGGGAAAAAGGTTTCTGCAAAAGACGTCCTTGCCGACGTTCCCGGTCTTTTCCTGCAATCTATGTTCGGGACAAGTGACCTTAGAATATCCATAAGAGGGTTCGGAACGCGTTCAAATTCAGGTGTAAGAGGAGTCAGAATACTTCAGGATGGGATACCGGAATCTGAACCCGATGGTGAAACCGTTATAGACGCGGTTGATTTCTCTTCTCTCGGAGGAGTTGAAGTTGTTAAGGGAAACCTTTCATCTCTATATGCGAATGCTCCGGGCGGAGTAGTTAATTTTCTTTCGGATTTATATTTCACACAGAATTATACGACCTCGGTTAATCAATTCGGGAGTTACGGATTAAGAAAAAATGGTTTTAAGCTTGGTTTGAAAACAGATGATTACAGATATTTCCTTTCTTATAGTTATCGTAATACAGACGGCTTCCGTTCGCACGGTAATGAATATACTCATTTAATAAATTCAGTTTATGAAGGTTACCTTGGTACAAAATCCACGATTTCAATATTAGGTAACTATGTTAACGGCTTAACAAGAAGTCCGGGAGCTTTAACTCCTGCAGAATTTTCTGCCGACCCGTTCCAGGCAAATCCTCTTGCATTAGCTTTCGATTATAAAAGGCAAACTGAAAAAGGCAGGCTGGGTGTAAAATTTAAAACATCGTTCGGTAAATATAATAATAATGAAATAGAAGTTACAGGTTATGGCGGTCTAAGCGATTTGATAAAAACGGATAATATTAATTATACTTATTCAACCCGTTATTCTCTCGGTTCTCTTTTACGATTTACAAACAGGAGCAAACTTTTCGGAAGGAACAATACTTTATCACTTGGTATGGATTATGCATATCAATCCGGACCTGTCACAGATTTTGAAAATTTGAACGGACAAAGGGGAATCTCTATAAATGATGAATATAATGCGTACTGGAGCAATCTTGGATTTTATTTTTTAAACCAGATTAATTTATATAAAGATAAATGTGATTTATTTTTATCCGGAAGGTTTGATAAGAATGCCGTCACCCGTATTNNGGACCTGTATTCTCCTTATGGCTATATAGATACATTCCGGGTATTCCAGCAATTTACTCCTAAAATTGCACTGAATTATAAAATTACTCCTTCGATTGCTTTATATACATCTTATGGTTCAGGATATGATATTCCTGCATTGTCAGAATTAAACAACACACCGTTTTCTTCAAATATTAATTATACTCTGAATCCGGACCTTGTTCCGCAGAAATCTGATAATTATGAATTGGGTATAAAAGGAAATATACTCAACAGAAAGTCTGAATTTATGAGAAAAGTATATTTTGATGTTACTTATTTTAATTATACTATTAGTGATGAAATTGTGCCTTTTAGTGTCGGACAACAAGTTTATTTCCGGAATGCCGCAAAAACCAACAGGCAGGGGATTGAAGTGGGATTTTCATCGGAACCATTTGAAGGCGTAGAACTGACAACAAATTACACGATAACAAATTTCAAATATAAAGATTATAAAGCCACTATTTATAGTTCGGGACCTCCCGTTGTTGAAGATTATTCCGGAAATTATGTACCGGCTGTTCCACAACACATCTTTAATTTTATTCTCAATTATGAATTTGAAATTTCTGATGATTTATCAGGATTATTACAATGGGATAATGATTATATAACGAAGATGTATGCAAATGATAATAATTCTGTAGCCGCACCAAGTTATTTTTATGGAAATTCAATGGCAGGATTAAATTATCAGAGTAAGAGATTTGGTATCGTAGCTTTTGTTGGCGTAAATAATATATTTGATAAAAGATATGTCGGATTTGTCAACATTAATGATGTATTAGGAAGGTATTTTCAAGCCGGTGAGCCGAGGAATTTTTATTCGGGCTTGAATTTTACATATAAATATTAGAAATTTAGTTTATATTCTTTTAGCAAGAACAATTTAATTTTAAGATTATTATGAATAATAAAATTATCCTGATAGTATTATTGTTTTTTGCGAATATTGGGTATTCGCAAATTAGTTTCAGAATTTATCCGAGCATTATAAATCAATGCGAGCCTGCAATTACTTTCGATCCTTTAAATCCTCAAATTATGTTTGCAAGTTCTGTTATTTTAAACGGTGCGGCGTTCACGAGTGAAGGTGTTTATGTGTCTACAAATGGCGGTTTAAATTGGTCCGGTTCCGATACGTGTAAAGGTCAGAATATTTCCAATCATGGGGGTGACCCTTCAATAATGATAGATAAATTCGGAAAATTTGTAATAACACATATTGGTAATCCTTCAGTTCAGCCGGGAGTGTATAGTCATTTTTCAACTAATAATGGTGTGTCCTGGTCCAATGCATCAACAATAACTACACAGCAACCCGAGGACAAAGGTTCATCGATTTTAGATTATAATTCATTAAGTCCGAACTACGGGAATATTTATGCCGTTTGGGTAAATTTAAATTTGCTTCCTTATTCAGTTCAGTTCGCTTCAAGCTCTAATAGCGGTCAAAGCTGGTTAACACCTGTAACAGTGAATCCGGGAAATACTAATCGTTGTTCAGGCGGCTCTGTTATTACAGGACCAGATGGAAAAATATATATTACTTTGGCTGGTTTAAGCGGAGTTTCACCTTTCATCGAGGTTTTTGCAGGTTTTGCGACATCAACGAACGCAGGATTGAATTGGAATTTCACACAAAATATATTTGATATGACGGGTATCGCCGGAACACTTACTTTTCCTCAGGGAAGCATAAGAACAAATGGNNGATTACCTCAGGTAGCAATGGATGTGACTAATGGACCTTTCAAAGGTTGGCTTTATATTGTTACTACTGAAAAAAATCGCCTTCCTGCAGGAAGCGATCCTGATATCATTTTTCATCGGTCAACAGATGGAGGAACAACCTGGTCTCAGGGAATAAGGGTGAATCAGGACCCTCTGAATAATGGTAAACTTCAGTATTTTCCTTCAATGTGCATCGATTCCTTAGGTGGAATTGATATCATTTTTTATGACAATAGAAATACATCTAATGATTCTATGGAAGTATTTATTGCACGTTCAAAAGACGGTGGAAACACCTGGTTTGAAAAAGCGATCAGCGACCATAGATTGCAGCCAAAGCCAATTTTAGGTGGTTCCTCCTTGTTTCAAGGCGACCACATCGCAATTAATACTGTGAACAATAAAATATACGCACTCTGGATGGATAATTATTCGGGCATTTACCAAAATTGGATAAAAATAATAGATTTAAGTACCATAGGAATTATTAATATTTCTCAGCAGGTTCCTGATAAATTTAAATTGTTACAGAATTATCCAAATCCATTTAATCCTTCCACTAATATTCAGTTCAGGATTCAGAAATCCGGGAATGTCAAACTTGATGTTTTTGATATTACAGGAAAATTAGTTGCAACACTTGTAAATCAAAAACTTTCATACGGAACGTATGAGGTAAAATATTCCGGAATTTCGAGTGGAATATATTTATATAGATTAACTACAGATGACTTTATGCAAACTAAAAAGATGATAGAAATAAAGTGAGTTAATATTATTATAATTTAATTTACATACATAAAGTTATCTATTATATTTATAAAGTAGTTACTGCTATTTATATAGTATTTAAATACATATAATATTTTTATAACTCTTCAAATAAATTGGAGAGTTATTTTATTTTAGTAAACAAATGAAAATAGCCGCATTTGACATAGGCTCAAATTCAATACTCTGCAATATATCCGAAGTCGAAAATGGTAAAATAATAAATACAATTTTTGATGAATCTGAGGTTTGCAGGCTTGGAGATGGATTGAATAAATCAGGTTTATTAAATGATAAAGCAATGGAAAGAACTTACTTAGCCCTGAAAAGATTGATGAACATCTGTAAAATAAACAATGCAAATAAAATATTATCAGCAGGAACAATGGCTTTACGCACTGCAAAAAATAGTAATGAATTTATAAAACGGGTTGAAAATGAATTAAAATTAAAAATAAAAATTGTTTCCGGAGAAGATGAAGCAAAGTTATCATATCTTGGAGTTATTTCCAATAATTTTGCACGTGATAAAAAAATATGTGTTTTTGATGTCGGCGGTGGTTCAACAGAATTAATCTTTGGTCAAAACGAAAATATAAAAGAATTTAAAAGCTTAAATACAGGTACAATAAGATTTACAGAAGAATATTTATCGACAGACTTAAATTGTTCAAAAAACTATTCTTATTGCAGTAATTTAATTTTTGAGGAACTATCAAAATTCCATTCGGCGGAAATACCCGAAATGCTTATATCTGTTGGCGGAACTGCCTGTACTATCGGCGCAGTTAAATTAAAAATGAATGAATATGATGCAAATAAAGTAAACGGCACAGAAATATCATTAAAAGAAATTGAAGAACAAATTTTATTATATTTATCAAATTCCATTGAAAACAGAAAAAGCATTCCCGGTTTGCATCCCAAGCGCGCCGACGTTATTCTTGCAGGTGCTATGATTACATTGAATGTTCTGAAAAAATTAAATGTAAATTCATTTTATGTCAGCGACAAAGGATTGCGGCATGGACTTATTATCTCCTATCTCAAAAATATAAAATAAATCTTTGTCACGATTGCAATGTATTTTAAGCTGCTCAAAAATATATTATTAAATATTTGCTCAATTGCCACGACTTTTAAGTCGTGGTAAAGAATAACCTGCATACGGGCTTTAGCCCAATATTTCTTCAGCTTATGGGCTTAAGCCCAAATATGTGGTATGTTCATCCACGAGCTAAAGCTCGTGGCAATTGAGCAAAACATTTCATATGATTTTTCAGGTTACAATGCTCCAACGTTGTAACGTGAATTATTCTTTAATTCTAATGATGTAAATTAATTGTGTTAATTATTTACATTTCTTTTAAGAAAAATATTTTTAAATTATTATATGAGTCAGTATATTCAAATTTATTAAAAAGGATAAATAAAGTGTCTCTCTTTTTAAAGAAAACGAAAAAGCTCGAAATTCAAATCGATGAATTTCTTGACAAAGTTTTAAACGGTGCACTTGTTTTGAGGCAGGGTGTTAAATATTATTTAAATAATCAAAGTGAACTGTTTCATGAAAGATTGAAAGAAATAGATACACTTGAAAATGACGCAGATAATTTAAGGCGAACAATCGAAACTAAATTATATATGCATACATTAATACCCGAGCACAGAGGTGACGTTCTCGGATTGCTCGAGAGTTCCGATAAAGTATTAAATATCACGAAAGAAACTTTATTTCAGTTTGATGTAGAGAATCCAAACCTTTTTCCTGATGTTGTACCGTTATTCAATGAACTGATTGAAGCAACAATTTCTTCCGTAGAATCTATGGTTTCCGCTGTCAGGTCATATTTTTTAAATATTCAGCTTGTAAGAGATCACATCAATAAAACCATATTTTTTGAAAAGGAAACTGACAAAATTGCAGATAAAATAAAAAGAATGATATTTGCTGACGCTGACCTCGATTTGAGTCAAAAAATTCATATCAGGTATTTTGCCCATCATCTGGAAATTATTGCCGATGCCGCTGAAGATGTTACGGATAGATTAGCAATCGCAGTAATTAAACGGTATACTTGATACTTTTATTCAATAATTATTTTTTAATTATATACAGTTTTTTCATTTTTAATTCTTAATTTTTAATTCTT
>PNBM01000191.1 GCA_003135995.1 Ignavibacteriota bacterium
GCGGAAAATTGGTTGCCATGATGGGCGACGGAACCAATGATGCTCCTGCACTTGCACAAGCCGACCGGGGTGTTGCCATGAACAGCGGTACTGCTGCTGCCAAAGAAGCAGGCAACATGGTTGACCTCGACAGCAATCCTACGAAATTAATAGAAGTTGTAGAAGTTGGCAAACAATTATTAATGACGCGCGGTTCTCTTACTACATTCAGCATTGCAAACGACGTTGCGAAATATTTTGCAATTCTGCCTGCACTTTTTTCAATCCTTTATTCAGTAAATGGAAATTTGGGTCCCTTAAGCATATTGAATATTATGAAACTTGCAACTCCTCAAAGTGCAATTCTAAGTGCTGTTATATTCAACGCCATAATAATAATAATACTTGTTCCATTATCATTAAAAGGAGTTAAATATCGTCCACTTGGTGCTACAACAGTTTTAAAAATAAATTTATTGATATATGGTGTTGGTGGTATCATAGCTCCTTTTATCGGAATTAAATTAATTGATTTAATAATTACAGCTGTCAAATTAATATAATATGAAATTAATAATAAAATCCATCAAACTTCTTTTGTTTATGACCATACTGTTAGGTCTAATTTATCCCGTTTTTATATTTCTAATTGCTAAAATTACTTATCCTGATAAATCAGCAGGAAGTTTTATTCAGACCGGTGGGAATATTATCGGCTCGGAACTTATTGCACAGAAATTCGACAGCAGTATTTACTTCCAGCCAAGACCCTCCGCCATTGATTATCAACCTATGCCGTCAGGCGCAAGTAACCTCGGACCTACAAGCCTGCAGTTAAAAAATATTTCCGATTCATTGAGACTTGCTTACCTACAGAAAAATAATTTACCTGAAAATACTAAAGTACCGACAGATGCTATATTCGCCTCCGGAAGCGGTATAGACCCTCACATATCTTATTTGAATGCAATAATGCAATCTAATAGAGTCGCAGCTTCCCGCAACTTCAATGACTCAAAGAAAAAGCAACTGAACGATTTAATCATAAAATTAACGGAAAATCCTCAATTTGGGTTTTTAGGTGAACAAAGAATAAATGTACTTTTATTAAATATTGAGTTAGATAAATTGTAATTATGTAGGTATCACAGAGCAAAATAAAAGTGAAATTATTGTAAGAATAAATGACTTTTTCTTCCCCGCTCAAACAGAACGAAAGTCTCTCGTTTTTACGAACGGCACTAAAATAATTGGTTTTTCTATAATAAATATAATTTATAATATTTTTATACATTTAGCATAACTTTTTAACTTATAATTATACTTTAATATATATTTTTGTAATAGAATAATTTGAATAATTGAAAAAATGAAAATTAAAATTATAAAAAATATATTAATCCTTACATTTTTCTTTCTTGTTGTTTCAACAGCAATAAGTCAGATTGAAATTTCTTAAAGTAAAAATCGTAAAATGAAAAAACTGTACTTTTTTATTGCTGCATTTTTGATAACAAATGCAAATATGTTTGCACAAGTGATTAACTTTTCACCAACTGCTGATTCAACAGCGAAAATAACTATGGAAGGATATGTAGACACTTATTTCAGTTATGATTTTTCAGAACCTGAGGGTTCCAATATACCTTATTTTGTTTCGCAGAATCGTCATAATGAATTCAATATTAATCTGGCATATATCAGTTTAAAATATACATCTGATCGTGTCCGTGCAACATTTACTCCGGGATTCGGAACATATATGAACAGCAATTATGACGCAGAACGTGTTACCCTCAAGAATATAGTAGAAGCTAATGTTGGAGTAAAATTATTTAAGAATAAAGATATATGGTTGGATGTCGGAGTAATTGGTTCACCATTTACAAATGAATCGGCTATTTCATTTGACCAACCGACTCTAACACGTTCATTTGCGGCTGAGTATGTGCCTTATTTTATGACGGGAGCCCGTCTAAACATCCCTATGGGAAATAAATTTACTGCCTATTTATTTTTATTGAATGGCTGGCAGGTGATAACGGACGTAAATACACCTCTTGCTTTTGCCAGTGAATTTGAATACAAACCGACGGATAAATTAACATTCACATTGAATACTTATTACGGTTATGAGAAATCTGCCAGCGCGCCCAATAATCGTATCCGCACATTTCTTGATTTCTATACTGTTTATCAACCCGGGAAATTCAGTTTTACCCTGTCTTCTTATGTGGGTAATCAAAAACGCAGGGATAGTCTTGATGTATTAACAGATAATGTTTGGTGGCAAATCAACGGAACTGCAAAATATTCCCTGACAAATAAACATTCGATAGTCGCAAGGGCTGAATATTTCAATGACCCGCATAGTGTTATGATTACACCTGTAACAGGGGTACAAGGATTTATTTGTGCAAGTTATTCTCTTGGCTATAATCTGGCAATTACACCTTCGGTTCTTTTTAGGGTGGAAGGAAGATATTTTCAATCTCCTGATGATGTATTTACTCATGGAAATATGATTACTAATAATCATACAGTGGTGACTGGGGGTCTTACTGCCAAATTTTAAAAACAAATAGCAATTTCACGCTAAATATCATTCTGGCTTCAGAGAGACCAGTCATTTATTTCACTTGGCGTGTTAAGTCAAGGACTTCGCAGACAGGCAAGATTCAAGAGACAGCAGGATGTACGCCCATGTTGCTAATAGCGGGCTTGCGCAATGCGTAATTCACTGGTCAAATAAACTTCATTATATTTAATTATCTTTGTTGCTATGGACAGTGAAGTGCTCTGAAACCATGCACTTCGCAAGCCCGTGGACCGATATAACAAATAATTTTACGGAAAAATTGCTGTTTGATTTTTGGGAAGAGTCCGGAATAAATGTACTTAATTTAATTCTTGAATTAGATAAATTATAATTATGGAAGAATCGTCAAGACCGAACCCGGATGAACTGCTTGCACAGATTAAGAAAAATGAACAAAAAGAAAAAAAAGGTAAATTAAAAATTTATCTTGGTATGTGTGCAGGAGTCGGTAAAACATTTGCAATGCTTCAGGATGCGAGCAAAGCAAACGGGCGCGATATTGATGTTTTGATTGGATACGTTGAAACTCACCATCGGGCTGAAACTGAATTTTTATTATTTCACCTTCCGCAGCTTCCGAGAAAAGAAATCGTTTATAAAGGTATCAATCTCGATGAAATGGACCTCGATGAAATTCTAAAGTTAAAACCTAAACTTGTCGTAGTTGACGAACTCGCTCATTCCAATGCTCCCGGAAGCAGACACACAAAAAGATATCTCGATGTAATAGAACTTCTGGATAATGGAATAGATGTATATACAGCGGTTAACGTGCAGCATATCGAAAGCCTTGCTGATACCGTTAGTAAAATTACCGGAATTATTATCAGAGAAACCGTTCCGGATTCTATACTCGATTTAGCTGATGAAATTGAAATGGTTGACGTATCACCGGAAGAACTTCTGCAAAGACTCGCAGACGGAAAAGTTTATACCGCAGATAAATCCAAAGAAGCTGTAAATAATTTTTTCCGCAAAGGAAATTTAAACGCACTTCGTGAACTCGCGCTGCGCCTCGCCGCAGACAGAGTTGATAAACAGGTTCGTGATTATATGCAGGAAAAAAGGATATCCGGTCCCTGGAAAACGAGACAAAGAATACTGATTGGAATAAGTCCGAATCCCGATTCTGTAAATCTTATCAGGAGCGCCAGGAGAATTGCTTACACTATGGAGGCTACCTGGATAGCGGTAAATGTAGATACTCCGGGTATGTTGAATCCAAATGAAAAAAAATCTTTAAATAAAAACCTTGAACTGGCAAGAGAACTCGGCGCCGAAATTATTACAACATCCGATGTCGATATTGTAAAAGGAATTTTACGCGTTGCAAAGAATCAAAATGTCAGTCATATTATTATTGGTAAATCAAA
Organism: Ignavibacteriota bacterium; assembly: GCA_003135995.1. GTDB lineage: Bacteria > Bacteroidota > Ignavibacteria > Tepidaquicellales > Tepidaquicellaceae > FEN-1257. The sequence continues at coordinate 3,952 of PNBM01000191.1, forward strand.
CTCTAATAATGCATTTCATAATATTTTCAAAAAAGATATTGTAAACCGTTTGTTAAGAGAAAGCGGAAATATAGATATTTATATTTCTTCAGGTGGATCGGAGGACATCAAAAAGGAGAAATTGTTTAATATTCCAAAACTTCAATCGAGTTTATTAAAATATTTCACGTCTGCCTTAATCGTAATTTTAATTTCCGTTTTATGCTATCCTTTTAGTGATGTTTTAGGTTATCAATCCGTGGCTATGATATTATTGCTTTCTGTTTCTTTACTACCTTTAATATTTGGTCCGGGACCTGTACTTATTGCATCTTTGTTAAGCCCATTATTGTGGGATTATTTTTTTGTACCGCCAAAATTTACTTTTTTAATCAGAAGAACTGAAGATGTACTCACATTCTTTTTATTCTTTTTTATTGCTGTTGTAACAGGGGTACTGACAACACGAATCAGGCAAAGGGAAAGAGCAGTCAGGCAAAGAGAAGAACGAGCGGTGGCTCTCTATAATCTTGCTAACGATTTATCTAAAGCAAAAAATATCGATGAAGTAATTTCCGAATCTACGAAGAATCTGAAAAAAGTATTTTCTTCCGATGTAATTATTTTACTTTCTGATGAAAACGGAAATCTGAAAAATGAGATTAATAAATCCGAAACACAAATTATTTCAGAAAAAGAATTTGGCGTAGCGCAGTGGGTTTTTAAAAACGATAAAAGTGCAGGAAAATTTACTGATTCCCTTCCCTTCGCCGAAATGCTTTATTATCCACTTAAAGGTCCGAGGGAAATCTACGGGGTTATAGGTCTGAAAATTGAAGGTCCCGAATTCAGTGACGAACAAAATTCTTTGCTTGAAAATTTTATAAAACAAATTGGCTCCACCGTTGAACGGGAATCTTTAAATGAAGCAGCTAAAAAAACTTCAATTTTTGAGGAATCAGAAAAATTATATAAAACTCTTTTTGACAGCATCTCACATGAATTGAAAACGCCCATAGCAGCTATTATGGGTGCATCCAGCTTTTTAATAAATAATCCCGTAAATTATAAACCTGAAATCAATAAACAATTGTTTGAAGAAATACATATCGGTGTAGTAAGATTGAACAGACTGGTTGAAAATTTATTGGATATGGCACGGCTTGAAAGCGGAAGAATGATTCCAAATGTTAAGTCTTGTGATATTATGGACTTGTTTAATGGTGCATTAAAAAATTTCGAAACTGAACTTAAGTCTCACAAAATGAAAATCGATATACCTTCCGATATGCCGTTTATTAAGGTAGATTTTATTCTTCTCGAACAGGTTTTGAAAAATTTAATTCAGAATTCTCTTTTTTATACTCATCCGGNNTAGAACTGCAGGCTGGATTTGATAATAATAATCTTTACATTATTTATTCCGATAATGGTTCGGGAATTTCTGATGATAATCTGAATCATATTTTTGATAAGTTTTATCGCGTAGATAAAAAAATATCGGGGGGAACCGGACTGGGATTATCGATTGCAAAAGGAATCGTAGAAGCACACAAAGGTACAATCACAGCCGCGAATAAAAAATCCGGAGGGCTAAAATTTACAATTGAAATTCCTCAAAACTTTGAACAACCAATTAAAGAAACATAATTTATTTTTATGAGTATAACTCAAAATATTCTCGTGATAGATGATGAACCGCAAATCAGAAGGTTATTAAAGCTCGGGCTTGAAGGCTCTGATTTTAAAGTAACGGAAGCTGAAAACGCAAAACAAGGTATTATGGAAGTGGTCAACAGCAGACCTTCTCTTATTTTACTCGACCTTGGATTGCCTGACGAAGATGGATTGACAGTAATTAAAAAATTACGTGAATTTTCCGATGTACCTGTAATTATTCTTTCTGTTAGAAACTCGGAAAGAGATATAATTACTGCTCTAGATAACGGCGCCGATGATTATATCACGAAACCATTTAACACAGGTGAATTACTCGCAAGAATCAGGGTCGCATTACGACATACGCAACCTGACCAGAAAACTTCGATTTTTACAAACGGAAATATAATGATTGATTTCTCAGGCCACATAGTTAAAAAAAGTAATGAAGAAATTAAACTAACATCAACTGAATATTCACTTCTGGCTTTGTTTATGAAAAATGCCGGAAAAGTTTTAACACATCAGTATATTCTGAAAGAAGTCTGGGGAAAACCATATTCCGACGACACACAATATTTAAGAGTGTACATCGCACAATTAAGAAAAAAATTTGAAATAGACCCTCAAAATCCCAAAATTTTTACTACTGAATCCGGCGTAGGCTACCGAATGATTCTGCAGGAATAATTAAAATATTGAAAATTCCGAATTTTGAAATTCAGGATTTGCATGATTTGATTTTCTTGTATTTAATATATTACACTGAATGAAATTCATAATAATATTTTTTATTTATCAGAAAAAATATGCTTGTGAAAATTCAATAAATATCATTTTTACGGATTTAATATCAGTGAACTATATAAATTTAATACATTAGACTATATAAATATGATAAAAAACAGCTAATAATAGTATGTTTTCGATACTATTCAAAAGATTTTTACTTGAGTGTGTGAAAAAGTTTAATTATGTTATAAGAAATAGAAAGTTAAAATTAATTGGGAGAATTTTACTTTTAAATTATTACAAAAATATTAATTTTTGAATTAACAATTAATTCCTAACATATGAAAAAATTCTACACTTTTTGTCTCATTTCATTATTTTTATTTTCTTTTTCTTCCGTTTATTCTCAAACCTTTTTTTCGACCAAATATACAAAGCCTGTTGTTATTATAGACGGAGCTTTTGGTTACGGTGCACCTCTTTTTGATTTTGGAGGCAATACGCTGAAAGATTTCTATGGACTTAAAGGTTATGGAATTAATGGTGGATATTATGCTACTGCCACAACCAAAGTTGCCATTGCAAATTTTTCGGTAGGTCAATTGAGAACTTATCTGACAATTTCTTTTGCCCAGTTTCTCGGAAGCGATAACCGCGCATATAATATCGGAGGATTTATCAAAAATGGCTGGCCTCACAACGGCATTAAAGATACCACGATTTCTTATGTCCCTCCAAAAGATACATCAGGAGTAAGCTCCATTCGCATCAGCTCTCCTTATGTCGCATATGGATGGGAAGTGGCTTTCTTTACCGATAAAAACAGAAAATCAATAGTAAATTTTGGAACTGATTTTGTTGTTGCTGTTTTATGGGGTAAAGTCTTTGACCAGCCTACCGGCAAAGTCGAAATTTATAATAATATTATCGATAATACTAAATTGGGACTTGGTTTTAATTTAGGTTATAGTTATCGGATTACTAATGCGTTCGGACTATCCTTAGGTACACGATTACAGTTTACAAATTTATTTAGAAAAACATCTAATGAAGCAAAAGTGGATGGTGACCTTTGCCTTAATGATGCTGCTAATGTAAGTATAAACCCATTGCTGAATTCTAATAGAAATATTGGATTCTTCGGCGCATATGGAGGCTTTACATTTTACATCGGCGGGAAAAAATAATATTATAGTTACAATTTTTTACAAATTTTTTCATTTTATTGAAGTACTAACTATCTATTATTTATAGTTTTGTCATAAATGTTAATATAAACTTTATGAACAGGAACTATTTAATTTTTTTATTTTTTAATGTAATATTATTGTTAATTTGTATTTTGTTTGGATAATAGTTTGATTGATATTATTATAAAATCAAACTTATTTTTTTCGTCACAATTAATATAATAATTTATTAAAAAGTATTTCGGGTTGTGAATTATTTAAGTTTAAAAAAAAGGGATGTATTTAATACATCCCTTTTTTATTAATGAAAGCAATTATAAGGTTATTTGATAACCGTCATCTTTTTCGTTATTACTATATCACTTCCGTTCGAATTCAAGAAAAGTTTGTAAAAATATGTTCCACTTGATAAATTCGTTGCATTAAATTTAACAGTATAAAATCCCGCTTTTTGCTGATCGTTTACAAGTGTAAGCACTTCTCTTCCCGATATATCATAAACTTTAAGTGTTACTTTTGAATCTGCAGATAAGTCATAATCTATATTTGTAGTGGGATTAAAAGGATTCGGATAATTCTGATGAAGACTAATACTCTTAGAATTTTCTATTTTGGCAATTCCATTTAATGTAAAATATTCATAGTTTCCGTTATAATCTATTTGTTTTATTCTGTAATTATACTTTCCGCTTGGAAGTTTGCTGTCTGTGAAATTATAATTTGTCGGTGTATTTTTATTTCCGTTTCCCTTTATATATCCAACTTTTAACCAGTTATTAGGATCGGATGCGTTCAAGTCTGAAGAAATCCTGTAGACCTCAAAACCGGCATTATTTTCTTCAACTGTAGTTACCCATTTTAAATTTACATCTCTGCCTGATACGTTGTAAGTAAACGATTCTAAACTTACCGGTAAAGGTGAATCCTGCAATTTCATTACACTTCCTGTGCTTGAAACGGATGAAACCTGTGCTTTGTTGCTAAAATAACTTAAATCCATGTGTGTAACACCACCGATAGCCGGAAACTGAACAGAAGTCCATGTGGCTCCATTATCTGTACTCTTAAAACTTTGCGTAGCTGAACTCGAGGAAACAATTAAATATACTGTATTATAACCAGGTACCCATTTTAATTCACCAAAATTATTGCCATCTGGAATAGTGTTTGGAATAGCTTGTGCAAACCATGTATTTCCACCGTCTGTCGTTCTTCCTATTGTACTATATGTCCCGTAACCGGCAGAAACTCCATTAAGTTTGTTATTATTGAATGCTATTGATGTAACGAATCCAGTGCTTCCTTGAGCACCAGTCATAGTTTTTGTTAACCAGGTTGTTCCACCATTAGTTGTATATCTCATTTGTGGTGATAAGTTCAAACCAAAACCATAAAAATTTTGGTCAATTATAAATAAAGAATTTTGAGCTCAGAGATTTCCGGATACACCTGATGGACTTGATGTTGTCCAGTTTGCTCCACCATTTGTTGTTTTTGCAAGCCAAAATGCATTACCAACTCCGGTTGGAGGATCGCTTTGAATAATTCCGATTTGAGGATTGGTTCTCGAAAATACTATTCCATTAATAAAACCATTTGTTCCGCCTGTACTGAAAAGAACTGTCCAGTTTGTTCCACCATTCGTGGTTTTATATACATTTGCATTTCCTCCACCACCTCCGGCGGCTCCACCATCACCAACATAAATTGTGTTTACATCTACTGCCCAAATGCTATATAATTCTAATGTTATTCCTGTTGTACTTACAGAACTAAAAGTTGCACCTCCGTTAGTAGTTTTATAAATATAAGGAGTTCCGGATGGCCCACCGGCAATAAAAAAGATATTGTCTGTTACCATAGATATACTCGGAAAACTTCCGACGTTTGTTAATGTGTTAACTTGCCCCCATTGCGAAAAAGCTGTATCCGAAGTGATTGCAGATAACAGAATTGCGCAAGCAAATGTGTAAAATACCATCTTTAATGTTTTGGATGATATATTTTTCATTTTAATTGTATTTATTTTGTAAAAATCGTTGATATTCATTTTATTTGATTTGATATAATTAATTTTAGTGTTTTTCATTTTTGTTATTTTACTATAATAGTAGCAATTATTGTACCATACGATAATGTTGATTTTTTAATAAATTTCGAGGTTTTTTAAGGATGTTTTGTAGTATACATACTATATAATATAGTTACATACTTCTTAAACTAATAAATTAAAGATTATACGGTTTTATATTGTATGTTAAATTATTGATATTTAATATTTTATTGCGGAATATAATCAAGAATTACACATTAGCTTAAAAAAGCCATATTTTTTATACTGAATTGCCTTTTAGACATAATAATTCAGTTTATTTTATTGAATATTCGAAGTATATATGAGAATAACTTAAAACAAGATTTGAATTTTTTTAAAAAAGGACTTCCGTGATGTTATTGCTTAAATCGAAGGATTTTTTGCCGGGAATATTATTCATTAAATTTCAAATGTTTAACCTTCCTAAAATATCTTTTTGTCCGAATTGAAAATAAAATTATTTAATTAATACCATTTTCTTAATTTTATTGATATATAAAATCTGAGAATTACTCTCTTTCGCCTCTATTTTATAAAAATATATCCCGCTCGCAAATTTTGAACCATCAAAATTTACTTCATATATTCCGGCATTTTGTTTCGCATCTATCAGGGTGCATATTTCAATTCCTCTTACATCAAACACTTTCATAATAACATGGCTATCCTTTGGGATTTTGTATCGGATATTTGTTGTCGGATTGAACGGATTAGGATAGTTGGCTTCAAGATAAAATGTAGCAGGCATGGAGAACAGGACAGATTTATCAACCGAAGTGCTGCCTTGGAGTTTAATCAACTCAATACCTGTCCCTGTGCCGAGATTGCGAGTATACTTCATGTCAGTCGCATTGTTCCAATGTTCATGCACGCCGAGGCTGGAAAGTCTTACTCCATCAGGTTTGTAAACTGTTTTCGACGGAGGATCGTTCGCTAAGGCGGCTTCGTGCATATAGGTATCGGTCGGCGCTTCGCTGCCTCTGGCTAACCTGTTTCCAAATTCCGAACGTAAGAAATCATAGCCGACACCGTCGATGGCTACTGGATCCTGGGACATGAATATACTCGACAGCCACTGGCCTTTGAATAAATTATTCCATGCTGCAAACTCTTTGTTGACGACGTCATTGACGTCACGAATGCCGTACAATCCGTCCATAATATAAAGAATTGTTTTGCCGCCGAGATATTTCGAGCCGATAAGGTCGACAAACGGATGATACACACCGGGATTGTAC
>PNBM01000200.1:0-404 GCA_003135995.1 Ignavibacteriota bacterium
CCCTGAAAAATTTAAAACAGTATCGAGTGCGGGAGATGTGATATTTGTCAAATTTAAAATTGTAACTCCGCCCGAACCTCCTGCAACAAAAGCATAAGGAACATTATTGATATATGCTACATATACTTCCAGACTTGTCCCGCTTACATGGTAAGCTGAAACAAATTGCGGCGATGCTGGATTATTGATATTTACAATCTGAATACCCGAAGTATCGAGGCTTAAAAATGCATAATCAATTCCATTAATATTTTTGGCAAATGCATTTACGCAATTCGAAGTAGTCGAAAAGCCACCAACTAACACTAATGGATTTCCTGTGTAATTATTTGGTGAGACACTATTATCCCGACACCCGTAAAATCCCGTTAAAGAGATGATTAAAAGTGTCAAAATATATTTAA
>PNBM01000200.1:426-8175 GCA_003135995.1 Ignavibacteriota bacterium
CTAATCAATACGATAAAATAAGTCTATCCTATAAATTTAGACAATTAATATAAGATTTGAGTTTAAATTTTCGGGAATAATATTGCTTAAATCAAATGTTTTTATTTCCAATTTTCAAAAAATACACCCTGTAATCTATGTTAAAAAATAATATATAGTTATATTTAAATAATATATTAAATTCAATAATTAATCAGAAATCATTTTATAAATTGATATTTCTTTTGATTTATATTTATTATAAATTAGAAGTATATTTTGTTATTTACCTTTAAAATTATGAAAAAATTAATATTATTTTTACTTATCTCTTTTATACCGTGCCTTTCTTTCTCTCAGAATTTCTCAAGAATGAGAGGTGCAGATCTTTGTTCTTATAAGAAAATACATGGCACAAAAATCTTAAGATCAATCGGAGATTCACCGAATACGCCGAAACATTCTTATGATGTTTTAAATTATACTTTGAATCTGAATATTTATAATTGCTTCCTTTCACCGTATCCGCATAGCTTCACTGCAAGCAATAAAGTGACTATTATGAGCGATTCTGTATTAAGTTCATTGAATATTTTTGCGGATAGTACTTCACTTGTTATAGACTCTATCAGGAAAATCGGCGGACCCTTATTTACTTTTACTCAGGGACCGATTTTATGTAAAATTACGCTCGACAGTACTTATAATCAGGGTCAAATATTTACAATGCAGATATATTACAGACACCTTGATATTGCAGACGGAGCGTTTTACGTTTCTAACGGAATGGTTTTCACAGACTGCGAACCTGAAGGTGCAAGAAAATGGTTCCCCTGCTGGGATAAGCCATCTGATAAAGCGACAGTTGATTTGACAGCGAAAGTGCCTTCATCAGTAAAACTTGGTTCGAACGGTCGGCTCGCTGATTCTATACAAACCGGTGATACAATTTATTATCACTGGGTAAGTAAAGATCCTGTATCTACCTATTTAACTGTTATGTCCGCTAAAGTGAATTACGGGCTGGATATTGTATACTGGCACAAAATTTCGAATCCGGCAGACAGCATACCGATAAGATTTTATTATAATATAGGTGAAACTCCGAGTGTAGTAGAAAATATAATCGTTGATATGTGTACTTTTTATTCGACTAAATTCATCGAGCATCCGTTTGAAAAAAATGGTTTTTGCACACTCAACAATGAATTTATATGGGGCGGAATGGAAAATCAAACACTGACAAGTTTTTGTCCCGCTTGCTGGAGCGTCTGGCTTACATCGCACGAATTTGCACATCAATGGTTTGGTGATATGATTACGTGCGGAACGTGGGCGGATGTCTGGTTAAATGAAGGATTTGCAACTTACTGTGAAGCTCTTTATGACGAGCATGTAAGCGGATATACAACTTATAAAAACGATATTATAAACGATGCTGACTATTATATTTCAAGCAATCCGGGCTGGCCAATTTATAATCCGGTCTGGGCTGACAGCACTCCGGATGTCAATACTTTATTTAATACAGCAATCACTTACGATAAAGGTGCCTGCGTATTACATATGTTAAGATATACAATTGGTGATTCCGCTTTTTTTAATTGCCTGAAAGGTTATGCTTCGGATACAATTAATTTTAAATTTAAAAATTGTGTTACTGATGATTTCACAAAAGCTATAACAAGATTTTCCGGTCAGGATTTAACGTGGTTTATTAATGAATGGGTAAGGGAACCTAATCACCCTGTATATAATAACAGTTATGGTTTTGAAAATTTAGGCGGCAATATGTGGAGAATTTCTTTTTTTGCAGACCAGGTGCAAACAAATACTGTCTTTCACCAAATGCCCATAGTTCTTAAATTTTCATTTACGACAGGACTCGATACATTAGTAAGAGTTATAAATGATGCAAACGAGCAGACGTTTACATTTGACTTCAATAGGCAGCCGACTACTGTGGCTTTTGATCCTAATGATGATATTGTGCTGAAAGAAGCTACATTAATAACAGGTTTTAATGGCAATAATAATCATTCTATACCAATTAAATTTGCACTATTCCAGAATAAACCGAATCCATTTAATCCGTCAACTAAAATTTCTTTTGATATTCCGCGTGATTCTAAAGTAAAACTTGTTGTTTATGATATACTCGGAAAAGAAATGATGGTATTGGTGAACGCGGATTATAAAGCAGGCTCGCATACGGTGGAATGGAATGCGTCTCAGTTTCCGAGCGGTGCATATTTTTATAAAATTGTTGCCGGTAATTATAGTGATGTGAAAAGAATGATTTTAATTAAATAATTTTATTTTTATTATATTCCCGGAAGAAAACGATACCACGATTTTATTCTTTCGGGAATTATTATATTCGTCAAATTTAATCTATAACTTAATTTAAATATGAAAAAAACTTTTATTAATTTAATATTTATTTTTCTTATTTGCAGTTCGGGATTTTCTCAGACAGCATCGACATTCTTTCCTTCGAACCCGGGATATAAATGGTATTATAAAAATATTCCTCTCGATTCACTCAATAATCCTGTGCAGAGTTTATCAAGATACAGAATAGATTCGTTTGCAATTGTAAATACATACAAAGGATTACTCGCAAGTATTGTGCGGGTTAAAGATAATCTTTTAATACAAAATCAGAATACACCTTACAACGATACAAGCTGGCATAATTTTCAGACAACGGACGGATGGGAATATTTATCTCTTTCGTTTATTCCGGATTCTATTAATATACCGATAGGTTTTCTGAACTTCCTGCGGTCCCTGCAAAACTGGTACAGCCTTTATAGATTCGCACAAACAGTCAACCAGGAATATGTCGTTATTCAAAAAGATACAACAGTTGCTATAGATACCATATCAGCTCCCATAAGAGTCAGACTGAAAGGAAAACGACTGAATGACGAAACTATTTCGACGGTCAACGGAAATTACACCGCGAAAAAATTCTTAATAACGTACGGGCTTTATCTGAAATTATTTGTTCTTGAAATCCCCATATTAGAACGACCGGATACAACATGGATTGCACCGGGTGTCTGGATGGTAAAACAGTCCACACCTTCAACAGCTTTGAGCCTGTCACAGCTTGGTATAAATTTTACGGTTCCTATTCCGGGAAATTTATATGAATTAACATTACCGGTCGGCATAAGAAAAATTTCTTCCGAAGTTCCTGTTAAATATTCTTTGTTCCAGAATTATCCGAACCCGTTTAATCCTTCTACAATCATAAAATTCATGATTGCAGAAAATGGAAAATCGAATTTAATAACTTTAAAAATCTTTGATTTGATTGGCAGAGAAGTTGCGACACTTGTAAATGAAAAATTACAACCCGGTACGTATGAAATTCCGTTTTCAGGCAGTCAAATCGCAAGCGGAATTTATTTCTACAAGCTTGAAACAAGTAATTTTACAGATGTTAAAAGAATGTTGATGATTAAGTAATTTTCATTTAAAAATTTTTACAACGGATATTTTACTTATTGTTAAAATATCCGTTTTTTATTACTAATCATTGACACTTCACAAAAATGACAATTCTGTCAATTTTCTAAAATCATCTGATATATATGACGATTTAACTTTAAATAACATTTAATAAATATTATATTTTATGATTACATAGGAAAATGGAATATTTATTACTTGGGGATTCTATTCAGATAAAAGAGCTTAATGAAACAATTAAGCAGGTTGCTCCGACTAATATCAGTGTCCTGATTACAGGAGAAAGCGGAACAGGAAAAGAAGTCGTCGCTAATTCCATTCATTATTACAGCAAAAGAACAGACAAACCGTTAATCAAAGTTAATTGCGGAGCTATTCCGGAAGGTATAATTGAAAGCGAGCTTTTTGGTCATCAGAAAGGTGCTTTTACAGGTGCGATAGAAAACAGACCCGGGTATTTTGAAATGGCTGATAAGGGTTCGATTTTTCTCGATGAAATCGGTGAGCTTCCTTTAGGAACACAGGTAAAATTTTTACGCGTGCTCGAATCAGGAGTGTTTATGAGAGTCGGAGGCACGAATAATATTACTGTTGATGTGAGAGCAATTGCTGCTACGAATAAAGATTTGAGCCGTGAGGTAATTAATAAAAATTTCAGAGAAGATTTATTTTTCAGACTTAAATCTATTAATCTGCATATACCGCCTCTGAGAGAAAGAAAATCCGATATAAAAATTCTTTTCAATTATTTTATAGAAAATTATTGCAAAGAAAATAAAATTGATTTCAGGGGAATAGATGAAGAAGCGATGGAATATGTTACAAATTATGTCTGGTATGGGAATTCAAGAGAACTAAAAAATTTTTGTGAGAGTATAGTTGTCTTATACCCTGCAAGAAAATTATCCGTTAATGATGTGAAAAAACATTTGCAGCCGGTTTTAAGTGATGTTCGCCAGTTACCTGCACTGCAATTAAGACAAAGAGATCAGAACGACAGGGATTTGATTTTGCGAGCATTGTTTGAACTGAAAACAGATATTATGGATATCGGGAATAAACTGAATGAAATTATTCCTCACGAAAACGGAAACAAAGTTTATAACGATAATGACTTTTCAATCCGGAAAAGTGATATTGAAACGATGAATTATGAAGATATTGAAAAAGAAATTCTGAAATATTTATTATCTTTACACAGATGGAACATCACCTCTGTTTCGAAAATATTAGGACAGAGCGAAAGAAATATTTACAGGAAAATAAAAAAGTTTAAAATTGAAAAACCTGATTACAACATAAAATTTTGAGATATTTATTTAATATATTAATAATAATTTTAGCAGTAACATCTTTAAGCTGCGGCGTTTACGGATTCAGGGGCTCGAATCCTCCTGAAGGAATAAAATCTCTTGCCATTCCGCAGTTCCAGGACAATAGCGGGTTTTCTGAGGCAGGAATGAAAGAGAATTTCACGGAAATACTTAAAACTATGGTTATAAGCGATAATACTTTTATCATCGCAGATAAAAATGTTGCTGACGGAGTTTTAAATTGCACGATAATGAGCGTGAAAGACGAAGCTCTTGTAATATCCGGAAATGAAAATGTAACAAAGAGAAAAATTACAATAACTGTTAATGTGGATTTCGAAAATTTAAAGAAACAAAAGAAAGTCTGGGAAAAGAAATACGAAAACTGGGGGGAATACAATTCTTCAGCCGTATCGTTTTCAGACCGTGCTGTCGGTATCACCACTGCAGAGACAAGAATTTGCGATGATATACTGATTGATATAACTTCTAACTGGTAGGGATAAAATTTACTTGATAAAAAAATTCACAAATTAAAAAGAACTTCTGAGATTTAGATGAGAATAGAATCAATTATTTTGCTGATATATATTTCTTCGTTGTCAATATTATTCTTTTTTGCGGCGCATGGATATACTATGATATATTATTATTTCAAGACTTATAAAAAAAGAACTGAAGATTTAACTGATGAAGAAATGGTGATGACTGAATTTCCAATGGTTACAATTCAATTGCCTTTGTATAACGAAAGATATGTGATTTGCAGGTTAATAGACGCAACAATCAGGATGGAATATCCGAAGGAAAGACTTGAAATACAAATTTTAGATGACTCTACAGATGATACATCAGAAATTATCAAAGAACATATTAAGCAATACATCGCGCAGGGTTATGACATTCAGCATATTCACAGAACAAATAGAAATGGCTATAAAGCAGGTGCATTAAAAGAAGGACTGAAATCTTCCAAAGGAACTTTTGTCGCAATTTTTGATGCGGATTTTATTCCGAGAAAAAAATTCCTGCTCAGAACTCTCCCCTATTTTAATACAGCAGATAACATCGGATTGGTGCAAACGAGATGGGAACATATAAACAGAAATTATTCTATCTTAACAAAAACTCAGGCAATCGCTCTCGACGGACATTTTGTAATCGAACAGGCAGTAAGAAACCGTGCAGGATATTTTATTAATTTCAACGGAACGGGCGGAATCTGGAGAAAAGAATGTATCTACGACGCGGGCAACTGGGAAGCGGATACATTAACGGAAGACCTTGACCTCTCATACAGGGCACAGATGAAGGGCTGGAAATGCAAGTATCTCGTGAACTTCACGTCCCCTGCTGAACTTCCTGCAGAAATAAATTCTCTGAAATCACAGCAGTTCAGATGGACAAAGGGCGCCATTGAAACGGCTAAAAAGATTTTCCCGAAAGTTTTAAAATCCAAATTACCATTTAAAAATAAATTCCAGTCTTTAATACATTTATGCAGTAATATTGCTTACCCGTTTATTTTAATTTGCGGACTTTTGAATTTGCCGATTGTATTGATAAAAGAGACGGGAGACTACGACCCTGTTTTTAAATTTATGTCGTTCTTTATTTTTGCATTCGTGAGTTCATTTATGTTTTATTTGTATTCACAAAAAGATGCTTATCCCGACTGGCAAAAACGAATTATATATTTCCCCGTATTTATGACCGGTAGTATGGGTTTGTCCATAAACAATACGAAAGCGGTTTTGGAGGGTTTGTTCAATAAAAAAAGTGAATTTGTCCGTACTCCTAAATTCAGAATTACGGATAAAAACCATTCGTGGAAAGATAAAAAATATTTAACGAAAAAAATTCCATTACAGGTTTATATCGAATCTATTTTATCGATATATTGTTTTGTTGGTGTAGGGCTTGCCGTGTATTATGTTCAGATAGCGGCTTTACCGTTCCAGTTAATGTTCGCGCTCGGGTTTGGCATTATGGCATTTTTATCAATCAAGCAGGTGTTTGTTTATAATAAATCAATTACGAAAAGCAAAACGAATGAATAGTATTGGAGTATATATTAAGAAATTAAAAACAAAACTCAACGAAGATGTTTTTTCGCCGTCTTTCATAAGGCTGGCAAATCTATACTTCATAAACGAACAATACGAAGACTGCATAAACGTCTGCACTATTGGTCTGCAGGTCTTTCCCGATTATACAACTGCGAAAATTTTATTGATTAAAGCATTATTAAAGCTCGGATATGTAGGAGAGGCTGAATCGCTTTTCGAAGATGTTAAAAACAGAATTTTAAATCTTCAGATTTTCGAGGATATTAAAACTTCTATTAAAGATTTAAAAAATAAAACCGGGCAGGAAAGAATTTTTTATCCTGATAACATTCATCCTTCCGTCGAATTCAAAAATTATGCTGACATAATAGACAAAATCAACGACACAAAAATGGGAATTGAATTCGAAGAATATCAGAAGTTGATTGAATCCCACGCAACTGAAACTACTATTGATGAAGATAAATTAAATATTTTCAACGAAAAACTGCACGAGTTTAGATTTGACAGAACAAATATCAGCGGTTTAGGCAAAGCCGATATTCAGACTGAAGAAAAGAAAGAAGTAGAACCCGTCACTCCGGAAAATTTATTCCTTTCAAAAATTAAAATCCTGACTGAAACCATTGCCGATATTTACTCCCGCCAGGGATTTATAAAAGAAGCCTTCGAAGCATATAATATCCTTTTGCAAAAAGACAACCAAAACAAAAGCCGCATCCTCGAAAAGCTAAACGAACTCGAAAGAAACCTGGGAAAAAACAAATAGCACTTCAAATGTTAAATGTTAAATGTTAAATGTTAAATGTTGAATGTTGAATATTTAATGTTCATTGATTATTGTCAACCCCGAATACTCCACCATTTGTCATCCCCGAATGTGCGTTCTTTGCATCCCGATGTTC
>PNBM01000297.1 GCA_003135995.1 Ignavibacteriota bacterium
TTTCAATAGCTTTTGTAACTCTTATTTTACTTGTTTTGTTTATAGTCAACTCTCCTTCTTTCACAACTCTTAAATCATAATACTTTATATCCGGCAAGTCTCTTTTAAAATCTATATTTTTATAGTGGTAATCATTTTTACAGGCACCGCTTATAAGTTCATCTGAATCTTCCAAAAGCAAATCCGCGATAATTTTAATNNACAATCTTGATTTTGCAAGATGCGCTTTGTCCGTCGTTTTCAAAAAAACTGCAAGCTCATCTATTGTTTTTATATTCGGTGTGTAAATTTCTTCCAAATCTAAATTTGAATTTTTCCTTTCAACTTTTTCAGCAAAAGAAACCGCGACCTCTATGTTCGATGCATATTTCCCGTCTTCACTGATTGCTACAATATCTTCACCCGCATCCGATTCCACCATAAATTCCTCTGATTCACTCCCGCCCATAGCACCACTGAANNAATCTGGTACCACATTTGTGGCAAATCTTTATATGAAATTAAATTAGGTTTTGCAATTGAAGTAAAAACTTCTTCATGTGTCGGAGCAAGTACGAGTTCACGGTTCTTTATTCTGAACATAGTATCGCCGTAATCCTCGAGCCTGCCTGTCTGCGCCCAGAGCTCATTCGGGGATAGAGCCGGCAAAAGAAATTCGTTTCCCCGTATTGTATTCATTTCNNCTGAACACAATCAGACCGAACGGCAGGTATGAATATACACCCGATGTAAGCTGTCGAATCATTCCCGAACGAAGCATTAAAATATGTGATGCTACTGCCGCATCAACAGGATTTTCCTTTAAAGTAGGCAAAAATAGATTAGTAAATCTCATATTATAGAAAAAGTATCGTAAAAAAATTAGTTGAATTTTAAATATAAATATGTCATAATTACTTTACAATCCAATATTTTAACATTATATAAGCTATGTGCTCAAGATTTGAAAATAAAGAATCGGGAATAACAATTTTCGAAAAATTAAGAAAAGATATTCAGGGAAATTTCATTTTCNNCATTTTCGAAAATGCTTCCGAAGAATTAAAAAAGGTAAACATTGCCCCTATCAATAAAATACTTACTGTTTCAAAAGAAAAAGATGATTTCAAACTGAAAATTTTTAAATGGGGCATCCGGTTCGACAAAGAAAACAAATCTCCGCTGATATTTAACTCAAGAATAGAGACTATTAAAGAAAAAAAATACTGGACACAATTATTTTATAATAAACGTTGCCTTATTCCCGCAACGGCTTTTTATGAATGGAAAGAAATAGATAAAGTGAAAGTACCGCAAAGAATTTCCATCCCGGGCGAAGAGTTTTTTTTCATGCCATCTATTTATGTCAGCATCGAGGACACTTTATGTGCGTCGCTCATAACAACGGTTCCNNAAGGTTTGAAGGTTTGAAGGTTTGAAGGTTTGAAAGTTAGAAAGTTAAAAGGTTTGAAAGTTAGAAGGTTAAGAGGTTATATGTTTAGATAATTCCCCTCTCCTTTCAGGAGAGGGGTAGGGGTGAGGTTTTGTTCTGAATATTTTGGTTTATCGTATTAATAAATTTTGAAAATTATGAAATGCCAATATATTAACGTATTGTAAGTTGAAATTTATTTGGTGTAATTTAAACATTTTGCTATTAAATATTTTTAATTTCCGTGTGCTTAATTTCAAAAAATCTTTCTTTCTATTTGAGTTAGATTTTTAGTATTGATTTATATTCTTTTTATGAACATTATTACAGAAATAAAAGGAGAAAATTATATACAATTTGGTACTGTATTTTCTTATTGTATAATTTAAAAAATATAAAATGATATCTCCAAAAAGTGTGAGAAGTATATTTTTACTATTTATACTGTCTCTGAGTGTTACAAATATATTTGCTCAGGGAAGTGGAAACAAATATGCCGGTGAGTTTTTAGCTATCGGTGTAGGTGGAAGACCTCTTGGAATGGGAGGAACTTACGTTGCCCTCGCCAATGACGTTACCGCCGGTTACTGGAATCCTGCCTTACTTTCAAAAATAGAATATCCCCAATTTTCCTTAATGCACGATTGGCAATTTGGAAACCTTGTAAATTATAATTACGGCGCAATCGGATTCCCTTACGGAAAAAATTCATCTCTCGGAATCAGCTTCATTATGATGGGTGTAGATGATATTCCGGATACAAGAAATGCTTTGATAGATTTAAACGGAAACGGAATACTTGACCCGGGAGAAAGACTCGACCCGAACAAGATAACGACTTTCAGTACTACAGATATGGCATTTTATTTAACCTATGCAAAAAAACAAACTGAAGATTTTTCTTACGGCGTAAATCTGAAAGTAATTCACAGAAGCCTTGCCGAAGCTACTGCATGGGGATTCGGACTCGATGTTGGCGCATCTTATAAATTATTCAATAAATGGTTATTCGGTGCGAACCTGCAGGACCTTACTACTACATATTTAGCATGGAGTACAGGAACGAAGGAAGTTATAACTCCGACTGCGAAACTTGGCTCCGCTTATTTAATTCCTTTCTGGAAAGGTACACTTTCCCCGGCAGTTGATTTTGATGTCAGATTTGAAAACAGAAGGACGACTGCAAATGCAAATTTAGGACCTGTATCGTTCGATATGCATGCGGGACTGGAATACAACTTCCAGAATATTTTCAGCATAAGGGGTGGTTATAATGACCTGGGAAATTTAACTCTCGGTGCAGGAATAAAATTACCTAAAATAAATATTGATTATTCTTTTGCTAAATTCGATGGCTCCGAATCACTCGGAAATTCACACAGGATTTCCCTTATATTCACACTCGAAGAACAAAAATATCAAAGAAAATAAATCCTAAGCAATAGATTTTTGAATAAATAAGTCCTGATAAGCATCCATACTTTTCAGGACTTCTTTATTTACAAGCCCTTCAGGAATTTTTCCGTTAAAATAATCTATTATATTCTGTGCGGCTTTTACTGACATTAATTCGCGTGTCTGTAAAGAGGCGCTTGCAATATGAGGCGTCATTATCACGTTATCCAGTTCTTCAAGACCTTTTATAAATTCCGGTTCATTTTCATAAACATCTATTGCCGCTCCGGCTATTCTTTTGGATTTCAAAAATTTATATAACATAGCTTCATCTATCACCGGTCCCCTTGAAGTATTAATCAGGTATGCTGTACTTTTCATTTTCTTTAATTCACGCTCGCCAATCAAATGATAAGTGTCTTTTGTAAGTGGAACGTTCATTGAAATAAAATCAGAATCCCTGCNNAAGGTATCCATATCTACCGCTGTAGCTTTAAATCCGATTGTTAACGGGTCTATTCCCCTGTCTATATAAAGCACATTCATTCCAAAGCCATGATACGCTCTTCGTGCAACTTCTTTTCCTATACTTCCCATCCCTAAAATACCAAGCGTGGAATTATGAACATCAAAACCGAGAAAATCCATCGCACACCAACCCTTAAATTCTTTACTTCTCATAAATTTATCGGATTCGACAACTCTTCTCGNNCAATACCAAGAATTAAAGCAAATACAAAATCAGCCGTAGTTTCATCCAGTGTCCTTGGTGTATTCGTTACAAAAATTCTATTTGCAGTCGCTGCACTAACGTCTATATTATTGTATCCGACTGCATAATTGGAAATAACTTTAAGGTCCTTTGCAGAATTAATTACGTCGGCATCTATATTATCTGTAAGCAGGGATAAAAGAACATCTTTATCTTTAATTTTATTTATAAGAAAATCTTTATCGAGTTTGTTTTTTGATTCATTAAGTTCCACTTCATAGTGGTTCATCAGCATTTTAATTCCTTTGGCAGGTATTGGGTGAGTTAC
The DNA here is from genome assembly GCA_003135995.1 of Ignavibacteriota bacterium. GTDB lineage: Bacteria > Bacteroidota > Ignavibacteria > Tepidaquicellales > Tepidaquicellaceae > FEN-1257. The sequence continues at coordinate 3,847 of PNBM01000297.1, forward strand.
GAAAATTTTTGGTCTCATTAAAAATAAATATTTTATGTTTTAGTTCATTATAATTGTTAATTATATTCTCTGCATAAACTGCAGTCATTTTCAGATTTCTGAAAGCATTGCGTTTTAAGAACAAAGGGGGCAAATGAACATCCCCCGAGTAACTAAAGATTAAATCAATTCCATGTTTAAATAGTTCCTCTGCATTTTTTCCGGTTTTTCCGCAGATTGCTATGACTTTTTTATTGTAGCGCTTAGCAAGTTCTGCTACACCAGCAGGGGCTTTTCCGAATGCAGACTGATAATCCATCGAACCTTCACCTGTAATAACTAAATCCGAATTTATAATTTTATTTTCGATTTTAATTAAGTCCATAACACCTTTAATTCCCGAAATAATTTTTGCGTTAAGAAAAATATTCAGTGCCGCTCCCATTCCTCCTGCGGCACCGGCACCTTCAAAATCAGTTTTTGCTTTTAGTTTCTTTTCAATTATTCCTGCAAAATGTTTCACGCCATTTTCAAGACTCTTCACGCATTCCGCATCTGCACCTTTCTGAGGTGAGTAAATTTTGCTCGTTCCATTTTTACCGTAAAGCGGATTTTTCACATCACAGAGAATTTCTATTTCAATATTTTTTAATTCCTGATTCATTAAGGATAAATCAAAATCATATATCTTTTCGAGAACCTCCGCACCTGATTTATTTATATTTTTGATTTTATTCCCTTCCTTATCATAAAATTTCACGCCTAAAGCCGAGAGCATCCCGACTCCAACATCGTTCGTTGCCGAGCCTCCTAATCCGATTACAATTTTTTTGATGTTATTCCTGAGTGCGGAATTTATAAGCTCGCCAAAACCGTATGAACTCGCTTTTAAAGGATTTAACTTCGATTTTTTTAATAAAGCCAGACCTGATGATTTTGCATATTCAAGATAAGCTGTATTGCCTTTTAAAATATAATAGGCTTTAATTTTTTTTCCGAGTGGATTAAATACACTCACGAATCTTTTGTCCCCGCCGATAGAATATTGAATGGAATCAATCGTACCGTCTCCCCCGTCTGCGATAGGGATGCTTTGCACTTTGTGACCTTTTGATTTAAAAACATTTCCAATGATTTTCGATGCCTGAATCGATGTCAGCGTACCCTTAAAAGCATTAACCGCAATAAGAATTTTCATAGTAAAAAAGTATCTCCNNGTCATTCCCGCGAATGCGGGAATCCAAAATAAACACGAGCTTTTAGCATATAAATTTATTGAACATGATTCTTGTATAATGAAACTTCAAATAAACAATTTAAGTTCTTAATTTTATGGAAAATATGAAAATTTTCAAAACAAATATATTCAGAATTAATAATAAAAAAAGCCTGCCGGAAAACCAGCAGGCTCTAATTATTTTTTATTTTTTATTTTTTATTATTTGATAAGCGCCATTTTCTTCGTCACAATAAAATCTTTTTCGTTTGCATTCGCTAATATCCTGTAGAAATATATTCCGCTCGCCAAATTAACTCCGTTAAATTCCACAGTATAATAACCCGCAGTTTTGAATTCATTAACTACTGTCTTCAATTTCCTTCCCATAATATCATAGATTAAAATTTTAACCTTACTGTCAAACGGCAAATCATAATCTATTTTAGTTGTCGGATTGAACGGGTTCGGATAGTTCTGTGAAAGATTATAAGCTTTCGGCATAGTTATTTCAACTATACCACTTAACATAAAATATTTGTAATGCCCATTAATATCAATCTGTTTAAGTTCATAGTTATAATTTCCTGCAGCGAGCTTCTCATCTTCATAAGAATAATATGTTTTATTATTACACGTTCCATTCGCTCTGACAAATCCAATATTACACCAGTCAATATCATTTTGTAATTTCCGATAAACTTCGAAACCGGAATTGTTTAACTCAATTTCTGTAACCCAGTTCAGTTTTACATTATTTGATTTTATTTCCGATGTGAAACTCTTTAATTCAACCGGTAAAGAACCATTATCTTTTCCGGCGCTAAAAGTTGAAAATGTAGTAAGCTCATCTGTAATTAAATAATCACCGCCATCATTTATTCCCCCGCAATGTATTGTTGAATTTACAAATCCCCATTCGGAACCGTTATATTTTCCTATTTTCATTGAAGGTTCGTCTGTTGATTCGATAAACTGAACTCCATTAAAATCTAAAGGTAAATAATAAAATTGAGCATTTTTATAACTTGCAAAAATTAATCCGCTTTGCACAGAAATTTCCCAGTATCTCGTTAGACATTCCTCTGGTTTAATTACTCCCGGCGGTGTTGTTTGATATGCTTTAACTCTTAAATATCCGGGAGAAGTAATTCCTTTTAATGGCAATATGCATGGTGAATATCCGTTTGCTGTTCCAATTTCAAAAGTATTTGAAATCTCACCTGCTGAAACAGGATAGTATTTTTCCAATTTTCCGTTAACATAACCCGTCGTACGATTTATATTTCCGGTCGCACTAATCCTTAAATAATATGGTTCAGTATTCAAAGCCCCGGAAATTAATGTAAGAGTACCATTTATAGTTTTATTAGAATGTAAATTTACTCCGTTCGGATTATTTATTGTTAAATTATAAGGACCTCCGACTTCCGGAAACTCCTGCCCCGAAGTTGTTTGAAGTGATTGACCCGAATAAATTAAAACAGCCGAACTCCCATAAGTCAGTGTTTTTGAATTTAATGATATGCAAGCGTTCTCATTTAAAATAAGTGAATTATTCACCGTTATATTAACAGATAAAGACTTTGTATTAGAACCTGATAACTTCAAATCGTAGTAATTATTAATGATTGCCGAATTTATATCATTTCCAGTTTGCAATAATGATTGAGAATTATTCGAACAATATTCAATTGTACCTGAATTACTGATTGCATTCATATCCATACAAGGATTGTCCCCGTAAAGTTGTAAAAGTCCTCCGGCTTGAATTGTTAATGTTCCGGCTCGATAATTTCCTGTCCTTGCCATAACTAAATTACCTGAAGATGATTGAGATGACCTTACTGTACCATTACTTTTTATTATAAAATCTCCCTGACCGGTAGTACCATTATCTATACATATTCTATTATTTCCTGCATTCAAAATACCGGAAGTAACAGTCCATGATTTTGGTTTGATAAAAGTCTGCATCGTAGCAATTTCGCCTGCATTAAGTGCTATTTCAATTGCGAAATTTTGAGTGTTACCTGTATTATCATAACCCCACTGACCTGTATTTGTTATATTTCTTGAATTTCCCACAAATTTAATTGTTCCGGATGTTCCGCTGTTTGCTGTTATCAAACCCATAAGAGATGCAGAGGTATCTGTTCCCGGTATAGTATTAATTGTAGCATAATAACATCGTAAATATCCGTTTACATTAATATTAAAAGTGGCTAACATTAATGAACCCTTATTCGTATTAGTATTAGACGTACCTTTCGCAATATTCAAATTATTTACCGATTCATCACCTGTTAATGTTATCACATGTGTTGATTGAATAAAAACACTATTTGCTAAACCCGGTTTGACTATAGCTGCAACCCAGGCAGTACCATTATAAGTTTGCCAGATGCCTGTCTGATTCCAATTCCCGCTTCCGTTCGTGCGATAATCACCGGCTATTTGCCCGTAAATACCAGAACAATAAAAAATAAAAAATAATAAGAAACAAAGCTTCTTCATAATAATAATCATAAAATTTAATTAATTTTTGAAATAATAAAAATAAATACCAAGTTCGAAATTATGAATTCGAAATCTTATTAATTCCGTTTTACAAATATTTTTTGAAAATATATTTTTAATTTTAAATTGAAATGTCAGCGTTTATGAGAGTTTTTATGGAAGTAATTTATTGAATATTCTTCAATTTAAAATTTACCCTTTCATAACTAAAAAAACATAATTCGAGATTATCATACCCACAATCGGTGAAATGATACGAAAATTAATGTTAAATTAATTTAAATTCAAGTAATATTTTAAAATATATTCTGTGAAGGACTTTTGTATGTTTAATTATTAGAAGTATAAAAATTGTGTTCTGAATTCAGTATAAATAAACGCTATTTATTCAAAATTTGCGCTCTTTGCATCCCGATCGCTCTTAGTTTTTGATACTGATTTATCGGGACTCATCGGGACAAAATTCATAATTTAAATAAGCCTGCCGAATAACGGCAGGCTCTTATTTATTTTTTATTTTTTATTATTTGATAAGCGCCATCTTCTTAGTCACAATAAAATCTTTTCCGTTCGCATTCGCTAATATTCTGTAGAAATAAATTCCGCTTGCTAAATTAACACCGTTAAATTCCGCAGTGTAATAACCGGCAGTTTTAACTTCATTAACGATTACCTTCAATTCCCTGCCTGTAATATCATAGATTAATAATTTCACTTTGCTGTCGAACGGCAAATCGTAATCTATTTTCGTTGTCGGATTGAACGGGTTTGGATAGTTCTGTGAAATCTTATATTCTTTCGGTGGAGTAATTTCAACTGTTCCGTTAAGAGTATAATATTTGTAGTTACCATTAACATCAATCTGTTTAAGCCTGTATTGATATTTGCCAACATTCAATTTCTTATCTTCGAAAGTATAAGTTGAAGGTTTAGATACTGTCCCGTTGCCTTTAACATAACCAATCTTTGTCCAGTTATTCGCATCCTTTACTGTTCTCATAACTTCAAAACCTGCATTGTTATTTTCATTTGCTGTTATCCAGTTAAGATTTACATTATTTTCAGTCAAATTAGATTTGAACGAAGTCAATTCAACTGGCATGGCACCTATTTCACCACCTGTGAATGTGCTAAAACCTGTTAAATTATTAAATGATAATTTATGATTGGCAGTATCTACTGGTCCAAGGTAAGTCCATATACCACCGGAATATTTACCTGCGTGTAAATTAGATTCTGTGCCGGATACATCACCGGAGGTCGGAGCTCCTGCAACATAATATAAATTTATGTTATAATTTAAATTTGAAATTCCTGTTGGTGTAAAATCCCAATAACGATTTAAATAATTTGTCAAACTGGAATTATAATCGTTTTTTGTAGCTTTTAAAGAAACACCTAAATTTGCTGAAGAAAAAGTTGTCCCTGTATTAAAATTCACTGTTACAGGAGAATAATGAGCAGTATTTCTTGTATCTCCAACTGGAAAAAGATAATCCATCCCTGTTGACGTGACACCTAACAACAAATTACCTATATTCGTACCATCATCAAGAACAATCATTTTTGTATTGTCCGGATTTGAAACTGAAACTGAACCGACACTTAGTGTATTAGCACCGACAAATAAATTACCTGATGTCAATGTAAGTGTTCCGCCAAGTGTTCGGCTCGCATGAAGTGTCACACCTGCCGGATTATTTATTGTTAAATTATATGGACCACTCGAAAGCGGACATTCTACATCACAGGTTGTTTGTGCAACTGAGTTATTGTATAAAAGTGTTCCCGATGCTCCATATGTTAAAGCATTACTATTAGGAATAACAATCCCACTCGATAATGCCATTGTACCGTTTACATTTACGGAATTTGTTAAGGTTACATTTGACGAATTGTTGATTGTTAAATTATTTACATTCGCCGGAAGTCCATCTCCTGTTACTTGCGCTGCAGCTCCGTTATATGTATAATTTGCTCTTGCATCAAAATTTCTCACTTTCGTTTGTATATTTCCTAACGGATTCGAGTTTGTAATTCCATCAGGTGATCCAATATTCAATGTCCCTCCCTGAGAAAGAGTAAAATTTCCTGAACCATCAATAACGTTTGTTCCGCAAGCAAATGTTGCACCTGAATATATTGTCATTGATCCGTTTACTGTAATTGCACCACCCATCGTTTTTGTTCCGGTTCCTTTAATATTTAAATCTGTATAAACATTTGGATTTGCTCCGGCATTTATTGCTGCAACAAGTGTTTGATTGGTTCCACTATATTCAACTAATCCATTAAAATTAATTGTAGTCATTCCAATAGTAGGACTTGTTCCGGTTAATATCAGTGTGCCGTTAAGTGTTAATACATCCCCTAAACCTGAAGTAGTTCTGCTAATTACTGCATTTGTACCTGTTCCTGTACAATTCGAAATCAATGTAGCTCCCGAATTGATTGTCAAATTGCTTCCTGTTGCAGCGCCCATATCTACTGCTAATCTGTAGTTAGTAGCGTTAATCGTCGTCCCCGTTAATATTGTAATAGTTCTTGCTTTAATACTTGTATTCAACGTACCTGTATTTCCTGAAGTAAGCGCAAATTCAAGGTCAAATCCGTTTGGACTAGCAATTCCGGTATTACCGGCACCCCATTCTCCCGTATATGTAATTGTCCTTGTTGTACCGACAATTCTAATTTTACCTGTCGTACTTGAAATCCATGAAGATGTTGTAGGTAAAGAATTAGAACTCGTCCCCGGAATAACGTTCACTGCACCTGTAAATGCTCTGAGTTTACCATTCACATTAAGATTAAAAGACGCAAGTCCAAGTCGGGAATTAGTTGCTACATTCAAATGTAAATCGTTACACGATTCATCTTTAGTTAATGTGACTAAATGACCGATTTGTATATATACATTATCGACGGCTCCCGGATAACCTGTTGCCGGAGTCCAGTTTGTTAAATCCGAAGAAACTTCCCATGTTGTGGGTGAATTCCAGTTTCCGCTTACTACAGCAGAACGGTATGAATATNNGTTTGGACACCACCGTCAAAAGCAGTTCCGGTCAACGTACCTGCATCCAAAGTAATATCTGATGTTGCTATAGCACTAACCTGAATTGTGTTGGTTACTGAGGCCGTTGCTTCAACATCAATCGTAATCCAAAAATAACCTGTCGTAGATATAGTTTGTGATAATCCTGTGAAGGAGTGCGGTCCCGTTCCTAATCCCGAAATAATATCGGTTCCTATTTTAGTTGCTGTAGAAATATTGTCAACATTATTATACCACAATTGAAACTTATTTATATCCCCTGACGGATTATATACTCCAGTAGTTGTGAAGTTTATTTGAGTTAACGTCGATTGACCGCTTGTCATCGTTAACGTAAATTTGTAAACACTATCCTTTATTGAGCCCTGACAAATATTTGCAGCGGGTTCAGAAGGATTTAAAGAACTTAATAATAAAGTAGGTGATGCTATTGTCTGGTCACCGCCCGCTGAAGCTGTACCTGATTTATTCGCAGCGTCAAAAGTTAAATTAGTCGTCGTAATGGCTGCGACGTTAATTGTTTTTGTAGGTGTTGCAGTACTCGGAACATCTACAGTAATCCAAAAATATCCTGTAATATTCGTCAGGTTTGTTATTAATCCTGTGAAAGAATGCGCACCTATTCCGAGTGAAGTAGAAATATCCGTTCCAATTTGGCTTGCACCACTAAGGTTATCAGTCGTACTGTACCATAATTGAAATTTTGTTATATCAGTTGCTGAATATGTTCCGCCTGATGTAAAATCGACCTGTGTTAATTTTGTTGTTCCGTTTGTAACTCCTAACACAAACCTATAAACTTGTTGTTTTGTTGAATTTCTCAAAATATTACCGGCTGGAACTGCAGGTGTAGTTGATGATAAAGCAACATCAGGAGCTATTATCGTTTGACTTTGTCCGGCAAAGGCTGTTCCTGATTTATTACCCGCCACAAATGTTAAATCTCCGGTTGTAATGGCAGATATATTTATAGCATCACCGGGAGTCGATGAACCCGTAATATCTGCTGTAATATAAAAATATCCTGTCGCTCCGCTGTTTATTACCTGTGTTAATGATGCAAATGCATGTGCTCCCGGTCCTACCGTGGTTGTAATATCCGAACCAATTTGAGAAGCCGCAGCAAAATTATCAGTTGAATTATAATATAATTGAAATTTTACAACATCACCGGCAACATAAGTTCCTCCGGATGTAAAAGCGAGATTTTGTAAAGTTGCGTTTGCAGTTGATACTGCAGTATTAAATTGATAAACAAGATTTTTTAGTGAACCTCGTTGTATGTTTGCCGCTGACACTGATGGATTAGGGGATGCTAAAACTATATCAGGTGTAGTAGAAGCAATTATAGTTTGGTCCTGTCCGGCGTATGCCGTACCTGTTAAATTTCCTGATGTAAAGACTAAATTTCCCGTAGTAATTGCGGCAACATTAATAGTATTATTTGTTACAGCTCCAACGGCGACATCTGTAGTTATATAAAAATATCCTGTTGTTCCACTGTTGATATTCTGGCTTAGTGAAAATATATGAGAACCGGCATCAAGTGAAGTCGTAATATCCGATCCAATTTGTGTGGCACTCGAAAAATTTTCTGAAGTATTATACCATAACTGATATTTTGTAACATCAGTTGCACTGTATGTTCCACCGGTTGTAAATGTAATTGAATTTAATGTCGTATTTGCAGTAGTTACTGCTGTATTAAATTTATATATAAGATTTTTTGCAGTGCCTTTCATAATATTTCCTGCGGTTACTGAAGGATTTGGAGAGGATAGTGTAATGCTTGGTGCAGTACTAGACACAGTTCCCCCAATTGATAAGCTATAATCAGTTGAACCATTTGTCAAAGATCTACCAATTGCAAAAGTACCATTAGTCGATGTGGCTCCCCAACACAATAATCTTAATGTTATCGTCGTTGAACTTGAGACATTTTGGAGTGCAGGAATACTTGAAAGATTTATTTGTGTTTGAGCATCTCCTCCTGTTGTCGTTAAAGTATAGCTAATATCACTACTTCCTATGTCAGTATAATTCGTTCCTCCGTCGATTGTAAATTGCCAGCGAAATGCATTTGGTCCAGTAGCTGAACGTCTGAATCGAACATCTAATGTTGAAAGGGAAACTGCATAATTGGTTTTTGAATTTAAACTAAATAATAGAAATTTACTATTCGCTATCGCATCTGCTTTTGTTCCTGAAGCAGTAAAATTAGTCGAACCATAAGAGTTTCCCAATGCAGATGCAATTAAACCGCTTCCCCTAGATAGAGTAGAAGTATTAAGATTACTTCNNCTAGCATCAATTGTAACTTCGCTTCCAAGTTTTCCATAAAGTTGCCACGCCGCAATTTGTCCTCTTGCCATTCCGGAGAATACAAATAAAAAAATCCCCAAAAGAAGTAAGTAATTTTTTTTCATAATGTTTTTTATTATTTAATTAATATAAAATTGAATATTTGATTTTCACCTTTGGAATAAATTCGAATTTCATACCCCCCGGGTTTTCAAAATAATGAAACGATTCATGTTCATTAACTTTTTTCAATTAGTATAAAAAAATTAAGACACAAATTATTATTCGTTATATCCGCACATAATAAATACTACAAAACATCCACTGATTTGTTCAATTGAACAGTTCAGTAGAGTAAATATTTTTTGGGTATAAGAATTTTTGAATTGATCGAGGATTTGAATAGTATATAAATTAAAGCCCCCCGAGGATTTAATGCACTATAATGTTCCAATTTAAAAATTTACCCTTTAACTTAAAAATAACTGTGAGAAAACTATATTATTGTAAGTCTGAAAAACTCCTCCATTGCAAAAATACCTGTTTCTTACAATAATATCAACAAATTTATTAAAAAAAATAATGGAACTTTTGTTTGTTATGTCAAATTAATTAGTTATTATCAAGAAATCATAATTAAATTGTAAAAGAATGTAAAAAATTGTA
>PNBM01000352.1 GCA_003135995.1 Ignavibacteriota bacterium
ATTTATTATATTAATATATAAGAAAAACCAAAATGGACAGCATTAAAAAAGAAAATAATTCAATCGAACCTATTGACTTAACTAAGGTATTGGAAAATATATCGGAAAAATGGATAATAATATCTGATGATTATAAGACTATAATTAAACAATCAGACTCTATAGACGATTTGAAGGATTATTTTAATCAAGGAATATTAATGTTTGTACCCAATCCTAACTATGGTTTTATATCTTAATATTAATTATAAGAATACCTTTTTTAAAATTCCCCGAGAAAGGTCAACTTTTTGATTACACATTAAGACCAATGTTACCAATTTCTATTTCAAATAAATTTAGAGCTATTGAAAAAACTTCAGCTTTAATAGACTCAGGTTCTGAATATTGTCTAATTAATAGTAAATTTGCTGAACATTTATTATATGTAGATTACAAGAGCGGAAAAAGGGTAGATGTTATAGGTGTTTGTGGGGATAATATAACAGGATACGCTCATGAACTTGAATATGAAATATTAAATATGAAAGATAGTAAAAAAATAAAAGCACCTTTTATTTTTCTTAAAAGTAATAACTTTAGCATTTTGTTAGGTCAGCATGGTTTTTTCGATGAATTTACAGTGTGTTTTAGTTTTGAAAATGCTTATATAAATATTACATAAGTAGCAAATCTTCATTTCTTACATCCTCACCTAAAATAATATAAACCACAGTGGTATTAAATAAATACCGGTTCATCTGATTTAGATAATTCAAGCCAGGAGTTTAGAACATATTTTTAAAATCCTGAATTGAATTAATTTTTAATTCCTTATTCTAATTTCATTGCAGATTATATTCCTTTATTTTTTTATACAATGTTTTCCTGTCAATTTTTAAAATCTGGGACGCCTGAAGTTTATTCCACTTTGCATCTTCGAGGACTTTTTTAATATACTGCTTTTCAAGGTCTTTCAGACTTATGCTGTTGGCGGTTTTTAAAGTATCGTCAAGAGAATTTGAGGATATTGTAAATTTAAAACTTTCAGGTGTGATAGTATTATCGGAAGAAGTTATAGCACTCTGTTCGAGTACATTTTCAAGTTCTCTCACATTACCTTTCCAGCTTTGATTCATTAAAATTGCAAGAGCTTCTGTAGAAATTTTTAAATCTTTATCTAATTTTGCAGATAATATTTTCAGATAATGATTTACTATGAGGGGTATATCCGAAACTCTTTCATTCAATGGCGGGAGAGTAACGGAAACGGTTGCAAGCCTGAAATAAAGGTCTTCGCGAAACCGTTTTTCTTTTATAGCGTCTTTAAGGTTTTGATTTGTAGCGGATATCAGCCTGACATCTACTTTTTTAATTTTGTCGCTTCCGATAGATTTCACTTCCCACGTTTCTGTAACTCTTAAAAGTTTAGCCTGAAGGTTATAGGGCATTTCAGCAATTTCATCAAGAAACAGTGTTCCCTCATTAGCCTGTTCAAAAACACCTTTTTGAAATTCGGTTGCACCTGTGAATGCACCTTTTACATGACCAAAGAGTTCACTTTCGAGCAGATTTTCAGGAATTGCACTGCAGTTTATAGCTACGAATGGATTACTTTTTCTATTGCTGTTATTATGTATGGCTTTAGCGACTAATTCTTTACCGGTACCGCTCTGACCTTCGATTAATATATTCACATTGATATTGGAAATTTTCCTGATAAAATGAAATACTTCTTTCATCTTTTTACTATTACCGACAATATTTTTAAATTCGTAATTTTCGTCGAGAATGGTTTTAAAATTCTCTATTTGTTTCGACATTTTAATTTTGTCGGCAGCTTTATCGACTTTAATAATAAATTCTTCAAGGTTAAACGGTTTATTAACATAATCATAAGCTCCGTTTTTCATAGATTCAACGGCGGAGATAACTGAACCGTAGCCTGTTATCATAATGAACAAACTCTTAGGATTTTTATTTTTAAGCAAATCCATTCCCGATATATTTGGCATTTGCAAATCGGAAATAATTATATCATAAAATTTTTCATTCATCAATTTTTGAGCGTTTAAGCTGTCATTTTCCTCTGTAACGATGTAACCTCTTTTTACGAGCACTTTTCTCAGTATCTGAGTGGAATTAGGTTCGTCGTCAACAACCAAAATTTTTACGTCTTCCATAATTTAAATTTATGTTGACAAAAGATACTTAAAGTAGTGGAATATTTCCACACATTTTTTATATAACCTTTAAAATTTAAAAATTTCTAACAGTTTATTTTTGGCATATAAATTGCAAACTTTATTTGCAAAGCTAAATACTTATTTTGTAATACCAAGTATTTTGGGGTTTTAAATACATGTTCTTTTTTAATACCTTATAACAATAAATAAACATTTAAAACCGGAAAAAAAGAAAAGCGTTACAATTTCCGGACTTAGCTTATACTACAAATAAAGTAGATTAATTTTTTCGTTTGTTCTCCTCCTAAAAGCCCTGTGTAATTTAATTGCCGGGGCTTTTGCATTTTTAAACAGCATATTCAAATTTAATTATTCAGACCATAATATCTACACCATTTCTCAAATATCCCCAAACACCTAAAAACGAAATATAAATAATTAAATTTTGAAAAGAAATTTGGCATAATATATGCATATTATTACATATTAGAATAAAAACTTCTTAATTTAACAATATATATAAAATGAAGAAATTTTACTTAACAATTTTAATTCTCTGCCTGAGTGCTAATGTAATATTTTCAGCACCGAGAGTTAAAATTATTGTTCAAAATGTCACTCCGTACATGTTGAAAATGACTCCGGCTTTAGTACCGGATTCCTGTAACACTACCGGTATGAACATAGTGCCAAAACAGACCTTTGTTTATATGTCAGTGAAAAATTTTGGTGATACTACATCAGTATCAGGTCAGACCTGGTCTTTTGTTTCAAAACCGACTGGTTCGGGTGCAACAATTATATCGATTCCAAGTCTTAACTGGGTAAAATTTAAAGCTGACAGTACAGGAACATATACAATTAATGTACACGCTGTAACAAGTTCAGGTTCAAAAGATACTACTGTTAATATTTATACAGCTACATTCATCGGAGTTGGAAATTTTAACGGAATAACGGGTAATTTTCCTGAATGTATGTTTTGCCATTCGGGAATGTCCGAATTTGCAGATATTTTTAACAGATGGAAAGTAAGCGGGCATGCAAACAGGTTCCGGTATCAAATTGACAGCTCAACAAGTTATAGTACAAGTTGTATGAAATGTCATACAACAGGTTATGACCACAATAATTATGCAACAAATGGCGGTTTTGATGATGTTGCTAAATCACTTGGATGGGTATGGGCAAGTCCACCACATCCGGGTAAATGGGATTCATTAAAAACATACTATCCGAATCTCGTAAATCTCGCAACAATCGGATGCGAAGATTGTCACGGACCAGGCAGTGAACACTATCTTGGTGGTGGTGATACAAACAAAATCAGTACAACTATAACTCCCGGAAAATGCGGAAAATGCCATGATTCCCCTCCAAATCATAATATTTATGATATGTGGAGAAATTCACTTCATGCGGCTCCGGTAATGGAAGGGCGTGTAGTAGCTGATAGTTTAAGAAATACATTTAACGATTGTAACAGATGTCATGACGGTTATACATATGTTGGCTTCACCTATGGAAAAAAATATACGCCAAATGTTGTTTCGGTAGACCAGGAACCTATTAGTTGCGCTGCATGTCATGATCCGCATGGTACTACAAATCCGCATAATTTAAGAAACAGACCTACCGGTAGTGATACACTTTCCGGAAAAATACATTATCCTACAACCGTTGGAATGGCTGTAGTTTGTCTGGACTGTCATAAAGCAAGAAAAGACCCTGTGACCTATGTAAATACAAGAGTCACTTCATCTACCTGGGGACCACATCATAGTGTACAAGGTGATGTCGTGTTGGGTAAAAATGCAGCAATGTTTAATGGCATTCCTTATCTAACTGGTACACACTCAACAATAACAGATTTATGCGTAACATGCCATATGGCATCCACAACTGATACAGGAACTGCTCAAAGGGATAAAGTCGGCGGACATACCTGGAATCTACATGATTATGCAACTAACTATGACCATGTTACAGGTTGCCTGGGTTGTCACCCGGGTGTTACAAAGTTCAGTGATTTTATGGCACCTGCTGATTATGATGGGAACGGTTTAATAGAAAGCTGGCAAAAAGAAATAAAAGGTTGTATAAGTAATCTCGGACATGCCTTACCTCATACCGGATATGATTCTGTAAGCTGGTCATTGATTGCAAGAGACTCAAATAACGTTAACCTGAGAAAAG
>PNBM01000383.1 GCA_003135995.1 Ignavibacteriota bacterium
TAACATTTAACATTTAACATTGGTACAGTATTACGACATAAAGAAAAATTTCCTCGCTATTGAAGAAAATGTATCCAGTTATAAGGATTCTAAAATTGCTGTATTACCCGTCCCTTATGAAGCAACGACTACATACGGCAAGGGTACATCGAAAGGTCCTATGGCTATTCTCGATGCATCTCATTATGTGGAATTTTTCGATGAAGAAATGAACCGGGAACTATGTTTTGAAAAAGGCATTTGTTCTCTGAAAGCTCTCGAACTAAAAGGGAAGAAAGATAGAATCGCACTGGATTATATTTATGAAAATGTTGTAAAATTAATTAAAGATAATAAATTCGTTGTAACACTCGGCGGTGAACATACAATATCNNTTTGATAATTATAAAAATTTATCCATTTTGCATTTTGATGCACATTCGGATTTACGTAATGAATATGAAAACTCAAAATATTCTCACGCCTGTTTTATGTCCCGAGTTGCGGAATTTACAAAGGATATTACACAGGTTGGAATTCGTGCTCAATGCATAGAAGAGAATAAATTTATTAAAGAAAATAATATCAAAACATTTTATGCGTTTGAAATAAGAAACGGAAAGTATGGCAGCCACTGGGAAGACAAAATAATTAATACATTAAAGAAAAATGTTTACGTAACTTTTGATGTGGATTATCTTGACCCATCAATAATGCCGTCGACCGGAACACCAGAACCCGACGGATTTTTATGGAGTGAAACGGTTAAACTTTTAAGAAAACTCGGAGAAAAGAAAAATGTTGTTGGATTCGACGTAGTCGAACTCGCTCCGCGAAAAGATTTCGCTTTCCCCGATTTTCTGACAGCGAAATTAATTTATAAAATGCTTAATTATTTTGTAAAGTAAATAAGACTAAAATCACAAATGAAATAATAAAACGCCTTGGCAGTGAATATCCGGAAACAAGNNGTATCTCAACATTTATGTTGAGTTGTTTTGTATCTCAACATTTATGTTGAGTTGTTTAAAGATTATAAATGTAATTAATCTTTGTATTCATAGATATTAACTAAATGTGATTGAATCCCGTAGGGATTTTCCGTTTATAGGAAATTGAACATAAAAACACAACCCCATCGGGGTTTTCCGACATTTTTAATTGGAGGGTTTAATGGAAAAAAATAATAACAAATTTGCCAATTATTTTTTCATACTTGTAATTTTTCAATTGCTTCACAGCACGGAGGAAATAATATTCAAACTCGAAAACTGGATGCCGATCGTATCAGGAAAAGTACACAATATCATTTCCTTTGTTCCGGTCATCGTTTTCCCCGAAGAAGGCTTTATAATTGCAAATATTATTCTCGTCATAGTTATGGCAATATTTACACGCTTTGTTTACAAAGAATATAAATGGGCTACGACAATTGCTAAAATAGCATCTGTCATAGAAATTATAAATGGCGCGGGTCACATATCAATGGCTATAATACTTTTCCGGTATTTTCCCGGATGCATAACCGGAATCGGATTAATAATTTTCGGAGTGCTCTGTCTGAAAAATTATTATTCCGAAACAAAAGCTATCTTAACATATCCCGACAAATCGGGACTCAAAGAACGCGAATGTTGAAGTACGAGACTTAAAAATTATTAAGGATAATATCCGAACTCATTTCAATAACATCATTCTCTTAGTTTGTTCAAAATCATTTGTAACCAGCCTGTAAAAATATATTCCGCTTGACAGGTTTTTCATGTTAAATTTAATTTCATAAGTGCCGATATTCTGTTTTTCGTCCACAAGTGTAGTTATTTCTTTTCCAAGAATATCATAAATTATCAGTTTCACATTTGTGTTTTTATTAATGCTGTATCGTATTATTGTAGAGGGGTTGAACGGATTCGGGTAATTTTGATATAATGAATATTTATCGGGAATTTCAGATGAAATTTTATTAATCTTCACGTATACACGATTTAAATAAAAATTAACAGAATCGAGATTTCCGTTTTGAGGAATATTTATAATCAGGCTGTCACCCGAATACCCTATTCTGTTCACAATAATTTTCACACTTCCGTTCGCAATTGAATTCAAATGATAAATTCCAAGATAATCAGATGCATCAAATTTAATAAAATTATTTCCACTCTTCGCATATAAAATAGCATCTTTAATATTTATAGAATTAACATCACCCGCCACCATTACTTTACCGCTTACTGAGCTATTGCCTGCAGCGTTTATCAAAGGTGGCACAATAATATTTATATTAGATAGATTAGTCGACGTGTAAATTTTCTGGGCAGCCTGCCAATAAATTCCCGAAGGATAAAACGCGGGAACGAAATCATTTACCGCGGAAGAAGGGAAAGCGACAATATATATAGTATCCTGCGTGATGTTGTTCAAAATATAATTACCATTTGCAAGAATTGTGGCAGAATCTATGCAAATTAAATTTCCACTTGTTCTGTCTATTTTCAAAGCTTTTACTATTCCGGATGATACATTCAAATTATTATTTTGAAACTTTACACATCCCGTGATAGACGAAGGCAGGCTCCAGCTTTGAATATAACGTATAGTTAGAAAATAAGTATTTGTTCCGAAGCTTTCATATCCTCCGAGATAAATATTTCCGTACAAATCAGTTTTAATATCTTTTGCGATGGTATTGTATTGCGCACCTATATAATCTATTGACCATTTAACATTACCCGCAGTATCATATTTTACCGTAGTTGCGCTTAATTGGTTGTCTATATAATTCCGGTATTCAAGGTAGGCGTTACCCGTTACATCAGATGTATAAGCCCCGACATAATAATTTCCATTTTGATTTCCGATATTTCTTTCCCAGTTAAGTTGACCGGAAGAATCATATTTAAGGATAGCAATTTTATTATGATTTACCGAGTCAGTTTGTATGTTTCCTGCGACAATTACATCACCATTACTTGTTACCGAAGAACCTACGGGTACGTCAGCCCAATTATACTGGCTGTTATAAATCCTATACCACAATTCCTGTCCAATAGAATTAAATTTTGTAATTAAAATATTGTTGTAGTAATTGGAAGCACTGATGGGGCAAATTGTATATATATTTCCGCTATTATCGGTTCCCAAATAGTAGTTCACATCATAAAAGTCATAAACTTTCTGAGAATTGTGAGTTGCAAATAATCTCTGACCGTTTATATCATATTTTAGAAGTATTAGATATGTATTGCCGTCAGAAAATATACCGGTTCCCGAAACATACACATTTCCGAAATTATCTATGCTTAAATTCTTGCTGCGATTATTTCCTGCTGATGCGCCATAAGATGCAGTCCACAATAAATTTCCGCTTTAATTATAACTTGCGGTTTTAATTCCGTTGGGGTCGATTCCTGTAAAATAAATATTTCCGAAGTTATCAAGTTTTATATCATCCATTTCATACATATTAATAATTTTCGTCCATATCAAAGCACCATATGAACTTATTTTTGAGATAAAAGGCTCGCTCTGAGTATGAGTGCCATAAGAAATACCACTTAAATAAATATTCCCGGAATTATCTGCATTTATAGTGTGCGGAGTTGTTGTATCAATTCTTAATTCCCACTGAAAATTACTGACTGAACTGTATTTTACCAATAAGGTTTTAGCGTCTGAATTTATATTCTGCCTCGATGTTCCGCAGACGTATACATTACCATAGTTATCATATGCGATTTTATTTGCTTCGTCATCCATATCGTTCGGTCCCCTGTAATTAGCACTCCATTCAAGGTGTACCTGGCAAAAGCTGTATCTTGAAAATAATAATGCTAATATTAAGAACATAAAAAATTTTTTATTCATCTTCTTATGGGTTTTTAGAAGTTATAAAATATCTTACCGGTGTAGATGTCATTTCTGTATATTTACTATTATTACCTAATGGAACAGATACAAAATCATCCATGCTGTTAAAACCCGTGTATTTGGTTACGCTCCAGGCACATAAAGAGTTTGGGTTTAACCTGTAATTTGTATCCTGAATTGATGGTATCTTTATATTTAAAGATGACGTATACAGGTTGATTGCTTTTGAATAATACCTGTTTAATTTAAAAGCAACTAAATAAATTCCTGCTGGAAATTCATCAGTAAAAGAAAATATAGTATTGTAGCCAATATTATTTACGCTATCCGCGGGAAAAGTTAATTGAGGCGGGGGGTTGACATATAAATTCTGATAAAATCCCGGAAAAACTTCAAATATTTTAGAACAAAAAACATTATTGTTAGCTAACTGGATTTTTAAATAATATTTATAAATATTTGGTCCGAAATATGGAAGGTTAATACTGTAATTATTATTATTGGTACTCGAATATGAATACAGGATACCGCTATTATTCAGGCTCCCAAATGAATACCTGTTTAGAGATACCGACTGTCCTGACATTTGAAAACCCGTTGGTAAATATATATTTCCAGAAACATTTGTATTTGAAGGTTTTGTATTCAAGTCGATGGAATCAAATTCAAGCCTTGAAAATCCGTTATTACTTATGCTAATTGGTTTTTCGCCGTAATTATCATAAGATATTAATTCATATTGACTACCTATAGTATAAATTGTTATAGCAACTTTTCCTGAAGTATTTGAATTCCCATTCCAACCGCAGTAGATAGTACATAAACCGGGATTATTGAAAATTCCACTGCAGACAAAGAGACCTGTCCCGTCAAAATATGTTGCACTCGCTCTCTGATTACTATCAATTGAAGGAATCGTAACAATAATCGTCGCATTATATAAATTAACAGGTGCGTCATTATTTAATGTCAATACCGGATTTGAAGTGGTCAGGTCTTTAAAAGTTTCTGCAAGGCTATTAATCTTAACTGAAACAGTATACGGTCTTATAACATTATTCAACTTAAAACTTCCATCGTTCGAGCTGAATGTTTTTGCAGACTGAAAATTTGAAATTAAATCAATTTCATATCCTCCTAGTGGATTTCCGTGATAGTCAACTAATTTACCCGCAATCCCTGATAAACCGGATAGACTATTAACCGTATTATCGTTACATCCGGATAAAAAAATTACCGGATAGAATAACAGTAAAATGAATAAATATAAACGGGTTAGAAATATTTTTAGAACGGTATGCTTAGAAGATCTCTTCCTCATAGTTATCTCCTTTAATATATTATATTTGGAT
>PNBM01000303.1 GCA_003135995.1 Ignavibacteriota bacterium
AAGTAAATAATTCACAACAAAATAATTTAAATAAAAAAGAAAATAAATAATAACAAACAAGTTATTATATCATAAGCCCGGAATGCACTTCCGGGCTTTTTTTATGAATTCCAATTCCCATTTCCCAATTTCCAATCTTCCCATTTTCCCACTTCCCCAAATCCCCAAATCCCCATTTTCCATTTTCCATTTTCCCATTTTCCATTTTCCGCTCTTACCAAAACAAATAAAACCATTTTATTTAACAAAAAAATTTGATAAATTAAAATACTACTAAAAGTTATAAGGTATAAAGCGAATTCCACAGTTATATAGCCGAAAATACTGAAATGTTTTCCTATCTCAGATTTTATTATTATTCAAAAGTCTTACTTCTTAAATTTTCTCAAACTGTGAAAAATCATCCGATGTTACTAATCTATTTTTAGTAATATTCATTTGAATATAATTTAATTTTTATAAATAACTATTAATTAATAATACACCTTATAATGAAAAACCTTAATAGGCGCGATTTCTTAAAGTCAACAGCTCTTGGTGTTTCAGCCGTAGCTCTCGGCGCAACATCTGTCAAAGGTGCGGATAAAACACTTTCAGAAGACAGAATCGGAATACTCGTCGACACCGCTGTCTGTATAGGTTGCCGTAATTGTGAGTGGGCTTGTCGTGTCGCACACGATATGCCGACAAAAGAACTTGAAAGTTATTCCGACAATTCGGTTTTCAAAGAATACAGGCGTCCGGATAAAACAGCATTAACGGTAGTTAATCAATTTGAAAATGAAAAGAATCCGCTTTTACCGGTTTATGTAAAAAATCAGTGTATGCATTGTGAGCGTCCGGCTTGCGTTTCAGCCTGCATAGTCGGTGCATTAACAAAACAGGCAGATGGAAGCGTTATATGGGACGATGATAAATGTATTGGCTGCAGGTATTGTATGGTCGCCTGCCAGTTTCAGATTCCATCTTATGATTATGATAAATCAATTGACCCGCATATCAGGAAATGTGATTTATGTTTTGAGCGCCGGAAAAAAGAAAAGCTGCCGGCTTGCGTTAATATCTGTCCGAATGAGGCACTTCTATTTGGTAAGCGAAGTGAAATCATACAAATTGCAAAGAACAGAATAAAAAGAAAACCTGATGAATATATAGACCATATTTATGGGGAATTCGAAATTGGCGGAACGTCTTGGATGTATATCGCAGGAAAAAATTTCGAAAAACTTAAAATGCCTCCGCTTGGAAATAATCCCGCACCCGGAATTTCCGAATCAATTCAACACGGAATTTTTGCTTATTTTGTTCCTCCCGTTGCATTATATGCGCTTCTTGGTACTGTTATGTGGATTACAAGACGACGCAACGGAGAAAATGATGAAGAAAATATTTTAAAGCCTCATGATGAGAAAGGAGAAAACAAATGATACCGTGGCCTATTAAAAATAAATTTCTTACTCCGGGAGTCTTCATATTAATTATCATAGCTCTTAACGGATTGGCATTTTTATCAATCAGATTTGTAAGCGGAATCGGAGCCGTTACTAATCTTGATAATGTTACACCGTGGGGTCTGTGGATTGGCGTCGATGTTGCCGCAGGCGTGGCTTTAGCGGCAGGCGGTTTCACTTCAGCCGCTCTCGGACATATTTTTCACCGCGAGGATTATAATGTTATAGTTCGTCCCGCTTTATTAACCGCAATGCTCGGATATACTTTTGTTGCTTTTGCCGTGTTCTCTGATATTGGGAGATTTTATTATATCTGGCATCCGCTGATTATGTGGAACGGAAATTCTGCTTTGTTTGAAGTCGGAATATGTGTTATGATTTATATGACTGTGCTTTATATAGAATTTCTGCCAATCGTAACCGAAAGATTTATCGGCAGGGTAGATTTGCCTGAATTCCTGAGTTTTCTGAATAAACCGGTTGATAATTTATTAAGATACCTTGACAATCGCCTCTCTTTAACTATGTTCATATTTATTATTGCAGGTGTTGTACTTTCTACACTTCATCAATCTTCACTTGGCACTCTCATGGTTATCGCAGGACAAAAAATGCATCCGCTCTGGCAAACTCCTGTACTGCCTTTGTTATTCCTGCTTTCAGCTATATCGGTTGGATTTCCTATGGTGATGTTCGAGTCATTAATAGCTTCCCGCAGTTTTAAATTAAAACCCGAAATGAAAATATTATCAAGACTCGGCAGTATGGTTGCGCCTATAATCGGAGTTTATCTTGCAGTTAAATTAGGAGATTTATTCATTCGCGAAACTTTTAAATATATTTTCATTCTTGATACAACTGCCTGGATGTTCATCGCTGAAATGGGATTGATGATTATAGCTTTTATACTTTTCCTTTCAAAAAAAATTACAAGTTCTCCGTTGGGACTTTTCACGGCATCGACATTTGTAATCGCAGGCGTATTGCTAAATCGTTTTAACAACTTTGTTATTGCTTATAATCCGTTTTTTAATCCTACAAAATATTATCCGTCTTTTGGTGAAATATCGGTTACGTTAGGCTGCATTGCCTTACTTGTGCTTGTGTATAGAACTATTGTTATGATTTTTCCTGTCATTAGTCAGGAGAGAACAGACTTAAATAAAAAAATTGTTGAATTTTATAATTCAAAAAACGGGAGATGATGATGAAAAAAGTTTATTTTTTATATATACCATTAATTCTGATAATTTGTATTGCAGGCTCGAATTTATTGCCTAAAGGTTTGACGAAAAAATTCGATGCTGACAAAGGAAATTTTTCTAAAGAGAATCAAAATAATAATTTAACTCACGTTGAATCGGATTTCACAAATCAAACACTCACCTGTAAATCCTGTCACGAAACCGAATACCCGACAAAGAATGACCCGGGTTTACGTAAATGTCCGCGATTTGATATGATTTCGAAATTTCCTACATTTAATAAAGGTCCGGAAGTTGTGGATATTAAAGAAATGTCGGATAAATATACCGATGTTGTTTTTTCACACAAAATACATTCGCAAATGTCGGAGATGTCCATAGGTTGTACGGATTGCCATCATTATAATACGACGGGACCCGTTTTAAACTGCCGTGAATGTCACGAACAAAACCGTTCCCGCGAAGATGTCTCTGTTCCCGACCTGAAAGCCGCTTTCCATCGTCAGTGCATGGGATGTCATAAACAATGGAGTCACGACAATGGATGCAGTACACAATGTCATTCAAATAAAGGTACAGATGTAAAAAATCGTGACAGGCAGGAAATGCTGGATAAAAAACATCCGAAGGTCACCGAACCCACAAAAATGATTTGGGAAACAAATTCCGCCGCCGGTAAAATTGTTACCTTCTTTCACAATGAACATAATCAGTTATTCAAAATAAATTGCAACACCTGTCATAAACAGGAAAACTGTACGAAATGTCACGATGTAAATAATCCTAAGGATGATAAAAATCCAATCGGGATAAAAAAATCTTTTGAAGACCATCATAAACCCTGCATGAACTGTCATAACGAAAATGCCTGTGAAAAATGTCATAAAGAAAAAGAAATGACTCCGTTTAATCACAGCAGTTCGGCAGGCTGGACTTTAAAAAATTATCACAGCCGTCTTGCGTGTGAAAAATGTCACGGTAACAGTATGCCCTTTAAAAAACTGGATAACAATTGCACTTCCTGTCATAAAAATTTTGCACCCGGAAAATTCGACCATAAGCTTGCAGGTTTAACATTATCTGAAAATCATAAGGAAATGGAATGCGAAAATTGTCATTTGAAAAATGATTTTTCAAAACCACCGGATTGCAAAACGTGCCACGATGATAAATCTTTCCCCGCACAATCACCCGGGAAGAGGTAAGGAAATATTCGGGAAGAGGTAAAGTATAATTTCTTTCGTTTAATACTTGTCATTCCCGCGCATGCGGGAAACGTTCTGTGTTCAGCGAAGCTAATCCAGGCGTAACATAAGAGAATCTAATAACTGTTTTTTAAGATTTGTCATTCCCGCGAAAGCGGGAAACGTTCTGTGTTCAGCGAAGCTAATCCAGACGAAACATAAGTGAATCTAAAAACGGTTGTTTAAGAATTGTCATTCCCGCGCATGCGGGAAACGTTCTGTGTTCAGCGAAGCTAATCCACACGAAACATAAGAGAATCTAAAAACGGTTGTTTAAGAATTGTCATTCCTGCGAAAGCGGAAATCCGGAAAATTTAACATACGAGTAAATGAACAATAAAACTTATTATGTTTCAATACTTGCGAACAAAGATTTAATAACTAAAATCGAAATTGAAAATTTAAGAATAAAAAGAAAAAAACTGTTTTCCGTCTGGATTCCAACTGTAGTTTTTCCCGATAAAATCGGGACTTGAATAACAAAAAGCCGCGGAATAATAATTATACATTAACCTTTTCACATTCCTTCCTATAATAATTATTTTTGCAGTCTATTAATAATATATATTGCTTAAATTATTATAACTAATTCATTGGAGGGATTAATTTGAAAAAATTGTTATTTACTTTACTCGTTTTTCATTTCTCATTTCTAATTTTAAATGCACAGTGGGTTCAGACAAACGGTCCGTACGGAAACGGTATAATCAGGTGCTTTGCTGTATCCGGAAATAATATTTTCGGCGGGTCTTATTCGCTCGGTGTTTTCCTTTCAACAAACAACGGCGATACATGGGCTCCGACTTCACTTAATAATGTTGCCGTTCTTACAATGTTTGCAAACGGAACAACTATATATGCGGGGACAAATTTCGGAGCATACCGTACTACCAATAATGGTCAAAGCTGGACATTCATTAACGATGGATTACCGGTTTACGGCGGTCAGGATGTTTATACTTTTGCACTAAAAGGTTCAAATTTATATATCGGTACAGATGCCGGAATTTATGTATCCTCAAATAACGGGAATAACTGGAATTCATTGGCTTTAACCGATAAACTGGTTACGGCTCTACTTGTAAACGGAAATAATATATTTGCAGGAACCTGGAATAATTATTCTTCCGATTCAGCAGTAATGATATCTACAAACAATGGATTGAACTGGGCAAACGCCGGTTTAGGTCACAATAATATAAAATATCTGGTTTCAAGCGGGAATAATATTTTTGCACTTACAGATGTTGAAAGCAGTAATCTTTATCTCACAACAAATAACGGTCAAACGTGGGTTCAAAGAGGATTGTCAAATTTTTATTTGTATTGTCTTGCTTTCAGCGGAACAACATTATTTGCAGGAACTAACGAAATGCAGGATAATCATATAATGCGTTCAAATGATTATGGCGCAAACTGGATATCAGCGAGTAACGGTTTATTATCATCTTCAGCAATCCGATCTATCGCCGTTAATGGAAGTTATTTGTTTGCTGCAACTGAAGAAATATCCAGAAACGATGTTTACCGCTCCACAAACAACGGAGACAACTGGTATCTTTCAAATACAGGAATGTGCTATAAATTAGTTCTCTCACTTGCTTCGTTTGGTTCTAATATTTTTGCCGGAACTTATGTTGGGGGAGTTTACTATTCTTCGAACAATGGAAATAATTGGTCAGCTGTTAATAACGGCTTGCCTAATAAACCAATTGATGTACTTGCATCGACAGGAAATTATTTGTATGCGGGAGTCGGAGTTATTGATAATACAGGTTATGGTATTTTTCGTACGTCTGATAACGGTCTGAATTGGTATCAAACGGGATTGAATGATGTTCAGGTAACTCATCTTATAACTAACGGTAATATAATTTATGCAGGCGGTAATTCTGCCACAACAGCAAGCAGAATATTTCTTTCTACTGATTATGGCGCAAGCTGGACTTCAATATGCTCGAATTATAATGATATAGTTGCTCTTGCTGTAACCGGCTCAAGTATTTTTGCTGCTTTTAATACTGACAGTTTATATCGCTCGACGAATAACGGTGTTAACTGGGTCGTAGTTAATAATGGGATTCCAAGTATGTATATAAATGCAATTACGACGATAAACAATAATATTCTTGTGGGAACAGGTGGAAACGGTATCTTTCTCTCAACTAACAATGGAAATAACTGGTCGCCTGTAAATAATGGTTTACCTGAAGCTGAATATAGTTCGGTTTTAAGATTTGTAACAAACGGTTCTTATATATTTGCGGGAATGGGTGAGGCATATCAGGGAACTGTGAAATTGATATATCTTTCTACGAATAATGGAGTTACATGGATAAATAAATCACAAGGTATGGATACAATTTCAGTTTGGGTGCCCTCAATGTTGGTAGCAAACAATTATATTTTTGCAGGAACTGATATTCAAAGTGGTCAGGGTGATTTTGGAACATCAGTCTGGCGCCGCTCTTATAACGATATAATTGGTATAAATAAAATTTCAGAACTCGTTCCTTCTTCTTATTCCTTAAAACAAAACTATCCGAATCCGTTTAATCC
>PNBM01000004.1 GCA_003135995.1 Ignavibacteriota bacterium
TTATTAAAATCATCTTTTAAATATTTTCTGCAATTGATTAAAACTTGTGAGATATCGGAAACATATTTTTCTCTTGATTCTCTTCCCTGTCCGGATTTTAATGGGCCTATTTCCAATTCGTCTCTCCGGATAAAATTAAATAAATCATATGCGTAAGCATGTTGTTCATGATAATCTATTAATCCTACATATGGTGGGCTTGAAAATATACCGCTAATTTTTTCATTTTTAACTTTTTTTGAGAATTCAGGATTCCTTTCTTTGAGTTCATCTATTATATTTATACTTCTTGAATCACCTGTGAGACAAGTTTGATAAGTATTATCGGTTCTTAAATTATCAAAAATCATTAATCTTTTCACAGTATCTTTTGTATATCTATCCCACATTTTTTTAATCGAGAATAAAGGTTTACATACCTTATTATGTTTTGAACAATAATAAATCGAATTGATTGGTTCTTTTAATGTAGCTAAATCTGAATGAGTAGTTGCACGGCAGGAACGGATTGTACGGCTTAAGATAATTGTTAGGATTTTTTTTGTTGCTGGATTTTTTATCTTTTTTAATTCATTAAAAACTATTTCAAATTCTTTTCTGACGGTGTCCAGATACCATCTATCTAAGAAATTATTATTTGTATCCTGTAATAATTTTATGTTATATTTTGTGATTAACTGATTATATACAGGGATAAATTCTTTAACTTTTTTATCTGCATATGTATATTCATCAAATACTTTATTATTGATATTATTACGGTATNNTTCTATTATTGATATTATTACGGTAATCAGGGCTTTGGAAATATTTTGTATTAAATTCATTTAATTCGTTTAATAAACTATCTTCAAATATTTGAACATTATTATTTATCAAATATTTATCAAGAACATCTGAAAGTCTATTCATCTCGATTTGGACATCGGATAAATTATATTTTTTTGTTTTCGCATTTGATATGAGACAATTAAATGCGGAAATGTCAATCCCAATTGCATCCATTCCAAGTTCATTTGCCTGAACTAATGCAGTACCACTACCGCAAAATGGATCAAGTATAATATCACCTTTATTAAAATAAACTTCTTTTTTAAAATCATCTGTGTGAGTATCCAGGAAATATTCGACTAATTGAGGAATAAATTTACCTTTATATGGATGAAGCCGGTGAACGTGTTTTGTTGTATCTGCTTCTTTTAAATAATCAAATGATAAAGCCCAATTTAAATCATCACCAAGTTTGTTTTTCCAATCAATTTCCTTTTTTCCATAATATGAATCATAATATTTCTGTAAATCTTTTTTAGAAACAAAAATTGTACCATTATTACCAATTTTAGGAATTCGTCCGTAAGTAATAAGATAAGCAATATTTGAGGTAGTAACATTTTTCTTTAAAAATGCACTTGCCCATTTGCTTGCTTCTTTTAATGTTAATAGATTTGCTTCCATTGTTTCTCAATTTAAATATAATTTATTAGAAAAAATAAGAACTTATTACTCCAAAAATTATATAAAATAAATTGATAAATATTTTAATTTTGTAAGAATTTTTACTCGTTCCCAATGTTTCCATCGGGAATGAAGAAAAAAATAATTTTATACACACTTACAAATACTAAATATGAATAATAACAGTAAAAAAATAGATGTGAAAAAAAATATTGCTGCGAAAAGTTTTAATAAAACTGATAAAACACTNNAAACACTAAACTCAGGAAATGTGTCAAGTCCTAAAGCATTGCACGTTTTTCCGATATCATCCCTGGAAAATTTTACAAGTTTAGAAGCATAAATAAAAAAACATCCGAAAATAAAACTCATAAAGAAAGGAAATAACAAAGAATATTTAATTACTCCTATTTCTGGTTTGTAAAAATAAAATGAAAGAATTGCACCCGTTATAGCATAAAAAGAAATATTGAATTTGATAAGCAAATCCAGATAATTCTTATATAAATCGGCATTAATTTTATAATGTTCAATTAAAACATCTTTATCTGCATTCATTTTTATTATTATTTAGATTTTAAAATATATTTCCCNNAAATTATTTTATTTACTTTATTTTCAATAATATCGTAATATTTTTCATCTTTGTCATTAAAATAATTATTTATATCAATTTCAATTGAATCTAAAAGATCTTCAATTTCTTTAGGTTTTGATTCGACTGAATTCAAATATAATTTCGTTTTATATTTACATTTATTGGATTCACTGTGATTCGAGATATATTCATTGTAATCTTTATACAAATCAGGATAATCTGCTGTTTTATATATCTTAGACTTCGCTAACATATCTGATAATTTATGAATAGCCTTTATAGTATATGAACAATATTCACTTAAATTTGTCCTGAAATTTTCTATCCATAAAATTCTTGCTGAAGAGATACTATTTGATTTCACTTGATATAATGCAAAAAGTCCGGATAAAATAACAAGAACTAATGGAATTAAAATAGGTAATAAAGTAATGATATTGAATCCATCAGGATTTTTAATATTAGAACATTTGCAACAATTAACAATATTTTCAATACTATGATGATTAATTAAAATTGAATCTTTCGAATTTAAAAAAACAATTAATGTATCCATTTGAAAGTTATTAATTTTTAAATAATGATTTATAAGAAATCTCGTTCCCAATATATTAATTGGG
>PNBM01000107.1:0-128 GCA_003135995.1 Ignavibacteriota bacterium
CGGAATTTATTTTTATAAATTAAGCACGTCAAATATATCGAAAATAATGAAAATGATGGTGATAAAATAATTTTCAAATAAAAATGTCTATTAATTTAAACAGCAATTCTAAGTAATGTGCAGCGTAC
>PNBM01000107.1:175-29186 GCA_003135995.1 Ignavibacteriota bacterium
AGTCATTTTATAAAAATAAACTCCACTGGATAATTGATAATTATCCGCCGAAAAATCTACTTCATATTTTCCCATTGATAGAGTTTGATTTACAAGCGTTGCTACTTCTTTACCGGAGACATCATATACCTTCAAACTAACCAATCCGCTTTTTGGAATATCAAATTCAATCTTCGTTGTAGGATTGAACGGGTTCGGATAGTTTTGTTTTAACTGGTAATTATCAGGTAAAATATTCGAAATATTTTTAATACCTGTTGGATTAATGGATGTATCTATATAAACATTAAATAATGTACCGCCGTAACCAAAATTTCTTGCATGCACTAATTTACCGCCGGTAATTACACTTCTACCGTCATCCGATACTCCTGCGGCATATAATGACCCCGGAGTATGTACTGTATAAACAGGAACATTCGTAAAAATAGGTGCCTTAAAAAATACGAGATCATCAGTATGATTATCTAACGCACCCCAGGAAGAAGCCACAAGGATTTTAGAATTCCTCGCAAATGCTACTGTAGTAACTTCATCTCCGAAACCTGCATAAGTCCACTTTGGTGTGTTACCATCAGATATTTTAAAGAATCTTACCCTTCCATCATAAGAACTGGAAGTCACAAAAATCAAAGAACCTGTAGCAAGATACTGACCATCGTTTGAAATATCTACAGTTGACATCCAGTTATAATAAGTACCGGGAGGTTCCTGAAAAGACAAGACTAAACTATAAGCGCTTCCTGTCCAATGATAACAATACACGTAACCATTATAATTAATAGTGGCAATATAATCCCCGTTACCGCTTATTGCCTGTTGTGTCTGGGTTCCACCCGTAATTGAAGCTGCATATCGTTTAGCACCCGTGAAAGTATTT
This sequence comes from Ignavibacteriota bacterium, assembly GCA_003135995.1. Classification (GTDB taxonomy): domain Bacteria; phylum Bacteroidota; class Ignavibacteria; order Tepidaquicellales; family Tepidaquicellaceae; genus FEN-1257. The sequence goes on from PNBM01000107.1 coordinate 1,056, forward strand.
AATACAGCATAGCCATAATATGTATTGACTATTAATAGTGAATCGCTACCTCCAATTTTAACCCCCTGAATTGCTGTTGCCATTCTGTATTTCCAGACCGGAATGTTAGAGGTTCTGTTAAATCCCATAACAGTACTCGTATCATTGCGCTGTACACAAGCTACAAGAAAATTACCGCTAAATGTTAAAGCAACGGGTCCTGCAATCCCTGTATCGGGAATTGTTGTTAAATCAAAATTGAATATGGGAGTGTTGGAACCTCTTGTAAAAATTAAAAAATTAAGTTGAGTTCCAACTGCTATGTATCCTGTAGAATCTGAAATTGAAACATAATTTCTATAAACATTCGAACTCGTAGTATATTCCCAAAGAGGGATGTTGCTATTAGTATCGTAAACAGATACCCTTTTTGAATTTAATTGCCAGCCGCATACATCTGTAAGACCTTCACCGCTTATCGCTACGTCATTTGCAATAGCATAAGGATCGGTAAACTGCCAGCGTACTCTTGAATCCAGAGGTGAAAAACTGAAAGGAGGATTATTGACATTTACGAATACATTACTTCCTGTATTAATTTGCGGATTTGTAATTACTCTGCTTTTTAAAATTCCATTTTCAACTGCACTTTCATACGATTTCCCTATGAAATTTTGAGACTGTGAGTAAACATTTGTTATAGTTAATAACAATATTAAGAGTGTTATTTTTTTCATTATTATTAATGTTAAATTAATAAATTAATAGTTTTAAGTTAGGTAATATTTTTAAATTAATCAATAATGATTTATATTCAAATTTTTACGTTCGGTAATTATAATATTATAATTTAGAAATAATTCCGGAGTATTGGAGTTGAAAACAATACCTGATATTCAATTTCTACGGATATATTTATTAATATTTTTTATCGTGTAATATATTTACATTTATTAATAACTAATACTATTTATGAAAAAAGAAAAAATTTACGTTTATATAATTTTATCTGTAATAGTTTTTGCATTTTTCTTTCTTTATGTTTCGCAAAGTAAGCTAGATAATAAAGAAGAAAATAACATTCCCGATTACGATTGGTTTGAAAAACAAAGAGCATATCCATTCGACGAAATTCCTTATGCTGAGAGACTCAAAGCTTTAGATTATGTGAAAAATAATATGACCGCAGATAAAATGTATGCTTCAAGTTCATGGACTCTTGCGGGACCTACTAATGTTGAAGGAAGAATAACTACAATCGCAATTCATCCTGCCAATCCTCAAATCGTCTATGCCGGCTGTGCGAACGGCGGAGTTTGGAAATCTACAAATTTCTGTCAGAGCTGGACGAGTATATTTGATAATGAAAATACATCTTCTATAGGTGCGTTAGCAATAGACCCGAATAACCCGAACATAATATATTGCGGAACGGGTGAAGCTAATTCGCTTCGAAGCTATTATCCCGGGACGGGAATTTATAAAAGCACGGACGCCGGAAATAGCTGGACATTTATAGGCTTAAATAATTCTTTTAGCATTGGAAATATTTCGATTAACCGACTTAATACAAATGAATTATATGCCGCAGCAGTCGGGTCTTTAAGACACACGAATCCCGAAAGAGGAATTTATAAATCTACAAACGGCGGTATAAACTGGACAATGTCACTTTTCGTTGCAGATTCAGTCGGTGCAATTGATGTAGCCGTCGATCCGGTAAATCCGAACAGAGTGTTCGGTGCAATGTGGGAAAGAATGAGAAGAGAAGATTACATAAAATACGGAGGTCCGAAAACAGCACTTTATCTTTCCACAAATTCGGGTCTTAACTGGAATATTTTATCTGGCGGATTTCCATCCGGTGATGCAACACTTGGCAGAATTTCACTCGATATTTCAGTCTCAAATCCATTAATTGTATATGCTTTAACATCTTATGCTAATGGAAATTCGCGCGGACTTTATAAAACAACCGACGGAGGAACAACTTGGAGTTTAATAAATAGTTCTGTTGCAAGTTCATCTAATTACGCATGGTTCAACAGGATTTGCAAAGTTAATCCAACGAATCCGAATATTGTTTACTGCGGAGGATTGTATATGGAAAATTCAACTAATGGCGGAACAAGTTTCACGAGTAATTATTCATTCCACGTAGACCATCACGCAATATGCTTCACGCCATCAAATTCTAATTATATTGTCATCGGAAACGACGGTGGAATACATTCTACGACGAATGCAGGAACAAGCTGGACAGAAAGTACTTCGCTACCGGTCACGCAATTCTATGCCGGGGATATANNAATGACTGGTATGATATTTACGGCGGAGACGGATTTTATTGTTTGTTCGATTATACGAATACGCAAAGATTATACGCTGAATCACAGAATGGAGCGATGGGATACTCTGCTAATGGCGGTAGTTCTTTTTCCAGTGGGACAAACGGACTTGACCTGACATATACAAACTGGAGCACACCATTTATAATGGATAAAACAAATCCTCTTATATTATACACAGGTACTTATAAAATTTATAAAACTATAAATGGAATGCAAAGCTGGACTGCAATAAGTCCTGACCTTACAAACGGGCATGTCCAAAATTTAGGAACTATAACGACACTCGATGTTTCGAAATCAAATCCGGCTGTTTTATACTGTGGAACAGATGATGCAAATGTTTGGGTGACTACCAACAACGGAACGAACTGGACGAAAATTATATCAGGGCTTCCGAACAGATGGGTCACACGAGTAACAGTTCATCCCGATTCTGCAAATGTTTGCTATGTAACACATTCAGGATATAAAGTTGATTCGAGTGGTGCGCATGTTTTCAGAACTACAAACTATGGAAACAACTGGACTTCGATTCACGGTAATTTACCGAATGCACCTATCAACGTCCTTGTAATAGACCCTAATGATACGAAAACACTCATTATCGGAACTGATGCAGGTGTAATGATAACGAGAGATATAGGAGCAACCTGGAATATACTCGGAGGCGGACTTCTTTCCTCAATACCGGTGCACGATTTAAAGATACATAATCCTTCGAGAAAGTTAGTAGCGTTCACTCACGGGAGAAGTGCATATTCAATTAATTTAAGTGTAATTCAAAATATTTCTAATGGTAATAATAAACCTGAACAATATACTTTGTTTCAGAATTATCCGAACCCGTTTAATCCATCGACAAAAATTAGATATGATATTAAAAAAGATGGATTTGTCAGTTTAAAAATTTATGACTTAACCGGAAAAGAAGTTGAAAATTTAATAAATGAAAATCAAAAAGCGGGAACTTATGAATATCAGTTTTCGATTTATAAAAACAACCTTGCAAGCGGTGCATATTTTTATAAATTACAGATTAACGGATTTACAGATGTAAAAAGAATGTTATTAATTAAATGATAATATTGTTTTATTTTTGAATTAACATTTATAATTTAACATTGAGTAGAAATGCCTCCCATATACTCCCATAAAAGGAGGGAGAATAAAAATATCCTCACTACTTGCATATTATGGGAGGTATTTTTTTATAGATCATTTTTCTTATTATTTCGGATATAGAAAACATAAATTCGAATTTAATTCGATTTTTATTCTAAGCAACTTAAAATAAGTTCTGATTTTTCAATAAAATAAAATTTCTATTTTTGTGTCGGGGAGTCTCCTGTCCTTCAGGGACTCCCGACACATTATATTCCAATTATTAAGTTGCTTCCTTTTTTAATAACGATTCATCGTTATTTGGTGCTCATTAGCAAATCATTATTATTTCATACTCTGACTAAAATTGCCTTTCAAGTTTTATATATACTTTAAATTATCATCGTTCAACAATATAAGTTACATATTCTTATTGTGGTTATCTTAGACATTTAAACAATTAATTGAGCATAGCTAATCAACTTCTTAATTTTATATGTTAAGGATTTTATTATATATACTAATTCTCATATTGAGAAATATTTATCATAAATTAAATTTTTCTTCTTAAAATGTGATGAAAACACGATGAATTCAATATCTTTTTATGGCATTATAATTGCTTTATCTATGTGGCTAAGTTTATTTGATATACTAAATTTTATTAACGCAATTGAAAAAAATATTACTGGTTCTACTCTTTGTTTCGTGTTCTAATCTAAATGCTCAGGTATGGCAAGAATATACAATCGCAACAGGCATAACCAATAATATCAATTTTACTTCCACAAGCAATTTAAATTCAAATTATACACCCGGAAACAGGGGTATTTTTTTCGATAATGCATCAGCCGATACTAACAGAACTTTCTTTCCTCTTGATATCGTTAATGATGCAAATGCTTATCCATTCAGAACAACCGTAAGAATTGGTAATGTAACCGGAATATTAATAGACCCTTATCATGTTTTAACCGCAGGTCACATAATTTCTTTTTCTGCTTATTTTGGAACTGTTAAAGTAGAACCGGGATACAGCAAAGGAAATGAACCTTACAATTATGCTTATCCTGAAAAAGTATATTTGCTAAGTAATTATTATATCGGTTCGAATACCGATATCGGAATTATTAAACTTGACAGACCACTTGGTGTTGTAACCGGATGGAATGGTATCGGATATAATAATGATGATAATTTTTTTGCAAATAATATTTTCAATAATCCGAGCTTTCCTTCTGCAGGCCTGTTCAACGGCGAAGAAATGTATAACTGGACAGGGAGTTTTGATTGTGAAGCTGCTGACGCTTTATATTCATACAGAACAGGAATATCAGGAATGAGCGGAAGCGGAGCATTTACAAAGGTTAACGGAAACAACGTTGAATTCGGAATTGTGACAAGCGGAGGCATCAAATTTAACAGGATTACACCTTATTTATTTGATGCAGTTAACTGGGTTGTTTCAGCTAATACTCCTCAATCGTTTACTGCAATTCCAATGAATATGGACGTTTTTCCAAAATTGATAGAAAATGGAAATACCCCTGATTCAATTACATTCATAGTTCACAATTATTCAGCAGAAAATAAAAATAATGCAAATATAACAGCTTCCGTATATTTATCTTCCGATTCAATTATCACAACAAGCGACGATTTAATCGGTACTTATAATTATACAATAAATTTAAATTCAAAATCTTCCGTAAAAATTAAGCAAATAAATTCTTTATCTGCTATTAATAAACCGAATGGATATTACTGGATAGGTATAAAATTATCAGGTGACGGAACATCCGCGGGAAGTATAACAAATAATTTTGATATATGCAAAATAGAAGTAACTAACACTGACAAATTTAAAATTTCAGGACGAATTATTTCAACCCGGACGATGGACGGAATAGGCGGAGTTGTATTAAGCGGTTTTCCTAATTCGACATTAACCGATTATAAAGGATACTATGAATGTTACGTTCCTATCGGATGGAACGGGAATATCATTCCGCAAAAAGAAGGCTATATTTTTAATAATTCATCAACGAATTACAATAATATTAATGCAAATGTTATAACGAATTATTCCACCACGACAAAGACTTTCACGCTTAGTGGTAATATAAAATCTCCTATATCTCAAAAACCCGTTTCCGGAGTAAAAATGGCCAGTCTGGTTGGTGAGCCAATTACTGATAGTAACGGAAATTACAGTGCAACTGTATATTACGGGTGGAGCGGTTATGCATCGCCATCAAAAGGAATGTGGTATATTACTCCCTATTTATTTTCTTATTCTAAAGTCACTACTTCCAAATCCGAAACTATGACAGCTGGTTTTTATATAAACGGATATATCTACGATCAAAATGGAATCGGAATCAGTAATGTATCGATACAGGGTTTACCACAGGGTAATGTAAAGACCGATTCAACAGGATATTATAATGCATATTTAGATTCGGGATGGACTGGAACAATAACTCCAATATTAGCAGGACAGCAATTCTCCCCTGCTTCAATGAGTTATAGTAATTTAAGTACCTGCTATTCTTATCAGAATTATTATGAAACTCAGTGTGTAACTGTAAATATGAAAATAATGCTGAGCGGATGTTATGTTCAGGGAACCGATACTATGTCTACAATTTTAAATAGAAAAAATTTAATTCCTTTTACGCCTCCTGATTCAGTGAGCGGAAATACAAAGGCATTTATTTATAAAAGAAAACTATCAGATTCGGTCAGTGCAGATTTTTTCAATAATCACAGGAATATAGTTGATTGGGTAATAATAGAACTCAGAAATATTAAAAATAAAAATCAGTCGGTAGACACTGTTGCTGCATTTATAANNGGTGATACACTTGTGCCGCTGGATGCAAGAGTTACGCAGAGTTTCTATTATGTCATAATTCGTCACAGAAACCACGTAGCCGTAATGACAAAAAGTTCAATTAGTCTGACTTATGCAAGCACATTATATGATTTCACGACCGGTACCGGACAATACTACGGAAATACAGCGGAATTACTTAAAACAAATTTTTACGGAATGTTTTGCGGAGATGCGAATTATGACGGTGCCGTAACAATTGCTGATTTCGCTTATTATGATAATGATACAAAAATTGCAAGAAACGGATATATAACTACAGATTTTAATCTTGATGGATATATCACAGGTACAGATTATAACTTATTTGCTCCTAACAAACGAAATAATGTTATAACTAAAATTCCATAAATTTTATATAAAAAATCTATATTAATTCTGATTATGCTTAAAAATTTTAAAAAGATAATTTTGTTTTTGGTAATACTCTTATTATCGATTTACTCTAAACAAACAGTCTTTGCACAGGGAACGACTGTTGAGCAAAAGTTGGAATTAATTCAAAACAATCAGATTTTAGGCGGTGCGTTTACAATAGATTACGAAATAAAAGGTACAAATTTAACCGGCAGTTCAACCCTTGGTACTCTAAATGCGGATATAGTATATGATTCTACAAAATTAAGATTTATAAATGGCACAAACTGGAATACAGGATTGGATTCGGTAAACGGTTATTCAGTAAACATTCAAAGCAATGATGTTGAACATAATTCGAACAGGTGGTTAAGGATATCGCTAACGGCAGTAAATGTAAGTAATTCGAATCCTGCCGGATTTAATTTGACCGGTAGTTATTTTACTGTTGTGAGAATAAATTTTATTATTTTAAACGCCGATAATCCCGTAACTTTAACTATAAAAGATATAACAAACCAGGTAGGGTTTTTTGCTAATTCAGGAAATAGTCCTGATAACTCTATAATTAATAACCTTGCATTATCCCCACCCCTGATTATAAGTGGTCAGCCATTACCTGTCGAGCTTTCATCATTCAATTTCGATGTTTCGGAACGAAATGTAAATCTGAAATGGTCAACTGATTTTGAACATAATAACGCCGGGTTCGATATTGAAAGAAAAAGTTCTTCAAAAAATGACGGCTGGGTTAAAATTGGTCGGACCGATGGACACGGGAATACTTCTTCCTTATCAAGATATGCTTATTCGGATACGAAAATACTTGCAGGAAAATATAATTATAGATTAAAACAAATAGACGTGAATGGTAATTACAAATATTATGATTTAAACGGAATTGTAGAAATAGATAATCCAAAAAAATTCGATATATCTCAAAACTATCCGAATCCTTTCAATCCTACAACGAAAATCGATTATGCACTGCCCTTAGACAGCAAAGTTAATATTGTTATTTATGACATGCTTGGCAGAGAAATTAAATCCGTTGTACAGGAACAACAAAAAGCCGGATATTATACAGTTCAAATAAATGCTACGGATTTCGCAAGCGGCACATATTTCTACAGAATGATTGCAAATGCTAATGGAAACAACAATATAATTACAAAAAAATTAAGTGTCATAAAATAATCTGCATTTTTACAGTCTATTAATACTTACCGATAAAATACTTTTCGGAAATTACATCTTTCATTTAAATAATTTTTTCTTTAAAAATTGGAACTATTCATTTCATTTATAGGTTGATGAAGAAGTTTATAAAATTAAATTTTATTATTCTCGAATTATAATGAGAAATAATTTATCAGAAATACTGCTGTTTTCTAAAAATCACATTTGATAATAATATTTCCTTAATTCATTTTTTTCGATACTATAAATGCAGAATATGTACGGTATAAAATCTTTTAAATTTCAAATTTGGAAGACAAAATGAAAAACATCTTAATGTTTTTTTTGATTTTTGTCGTTCAAAACTCAAATGCTCAGGTATGGCAGGAGTATAATATTCCTACCGGTACTACTACTAATATAAATTTCTCATCAACAAGTAACTTAAATTCAGATTATAAACCGGGAAACAGAGGAGCCTTGTATGATAATGGCTCAGCCGATACATTAAGAAATTTTATTCCTCTTGATATCGTAAATGATGCAAATGCATATCCATTCAGAACAACAGTAAGAATCGGAGGTACAACAGGTATATTAATTGACCCTTACCATGTTTTAACAGCGGGTCACGTAATTTCTTTCTCTTCATATTTTGGAACTATAAAAGTTGAACCGGGATACAGTAACGGAAATGAACCTTATAATTATGCTTATCCGGAAAAAGTTTATTTACTGAGCAATTATAGTGTAAGTACCAATACAGATATAGGGATTATCAAACTTGACAGACCACTTGGTGTTATAACAGGATGGAATGGTATCGGATACAATAATGATAATACTTTTTTTACAAATAATAATTTCAGCAATCCAAGCTATCCTTCATCGAGCGTGTACAATGGTGAGGAAATGTATAACTGGACAGGGAGTTTCAACTATGTTGTATCGGATGCTTTATATTCATTTAGAACGGGAATAACAGGGATGAGCGGAAGCGGTGCTATTACAAAAGTAAACGGGAATAATATTGTTTATGCATTTATAACATCCGGGGGAATTAAATTTAACAGGATTACACCATATTTATTTGATGCTGTAAATAGCGTCATAAATGTTAACACACCTTCGACGGTGAATGTGCTTCCTTTAAAGACAGATGTTTTTCCAAAAACATTGAAAAGCGGTAATGTTCCTGATTCGATTTCATTCCTGATCCATAATTATTCAACTGAAAATAAAAATAATGCAAATATAACTGCATCAGTTTATTTGTCAACTGATTCTATAATTACAACAGATGATGAATTAATCGGGACATTCAATTATACCTTAAATATCGGTGCAAAATCGTCAGTTAAAATAAACCAAATTAATTCATTACAGCCCATAATCAAATCAGCAGGTTTTTATTGGATTGGCATTATATTATCCGGTGATGGAGCAGGTTCCAACAGCATAACAAAAAATTTTGATATATCTAAAATAGAGATAATTAATAGTGATAAATATAAAATATCCGGGAAAGTAATTTCCGTTCAAACTTTTAATGGAACAAACGGAGTCATTTTAAACGGTTTTCCAAATCCAACCGTTACAGATTATAGTGGATATTATGAATGTTACGTTCCGGGCGGATGGAGCGGAAATATAATTATTCAAAAGGAAGGTTTTGATTTTAATAATCCTTCCGCAACATATAACAACGTCAATTCAAATATCGTAACAAATTATTCGTCTGCCAAAAGGACATTCACTATAAGTGGTACTATAAAATCACCTTTATCACATATTCCGGTCAGCGGAGTATTAATTTCTAATCTTGTTGGTACACCATATTCGGATATCAATGGTATTTATAATGCAACAGTATTTTACGGATGGAGCGGATATTTAACACCGTCAAAAGGAATGTGGTATATCATTCCTTATTTAATTTCATATTCAAAAGTAACAGCTTCAAAATACGATACTTTGACGGGAGGATTTAATATAAACGGTAATATTTATGACCAGTACGGAATGGGAATAAGAAATGTATTGATGCAGGGTTTTCCACAAGGAAATATAAAAACAGATTCAAATGGAAATTATAACGCATTTTTAGATTCGGGATGGACGGGAACAGTAACACCGACATTATCCGGACATCAATTCAATCCGTCATCTTTAAATTATTCTAATCTGAATACAAGTTATTCCTATCAAGATTTTTACGAATCTCAGCGTATAACTGTCAATTTAAAAATCATGATAAGCGGAAGCTATGTTCAGTCAACAGATACAATGTCAACAATTCTCAACCGGAAAAATTTATTGCCTGCCACACCACCGGATTCATTCAGCAATAAAACAAATGCTTTTATTTACAAAAAAAAATCATCGGATTCCGTTAATGCTGGATTTTTTTCTCAACACCGGAATATTGTCGATTGGATAATAATTGAACTCAGAGATATGAAAAATAAAAGCCTTTCCTATGATACAGTAGCTGCGTTTTTAAGAAATGACGGCAGAGTATTGAGTATAACAGGTGATACGTTAGTTCCTTTAAGTACAAGGATAACTCAAAATTATTATTACGTTATCATCAGGCACCGAAACCATATCGCAGTAATGACAAAAAGTGCAATAAGCTTAACGCAAACAAGTATATTATATGATTTTACAACAAGTGCATTACAATTTTACGGAGGAATTGCAAAGCAGCTCAAACCAAACTTATTTGGAATGTTTTGCGGAGATGCAGATTTTGATGGTTCGATAACAATCTCAGATTTTAATAAATATGATAATGATACTAAAAATGCCCGGACCGGATACATTGTAACAGATTTCAATCTCGATGGATATATAACAGGAACGGATTATAACTTATTTGCTCCGAATAAACGAAATAATGTAATCACAAATATACCGTAATAAAAAAATAATTTTATTAATACTGATTATGCTTAAAATTTCGAAAACATTAATATTTATCCTGGGAATTTGCTTATTGCATATCTTCACCACAAAAGCAATACTTGCACAGGTAACAACTACAGACCAAAAATTGGAAATAGATGAGAACTCACATATGATAGGGGGTACTTTTTCAGTTTACTACGAAATTAAAGGTACAAATTTAACCGGCAGTTCAACACTGGGAACACTTAATGCAGATATAGTCTACGATTCGACTCAATTAAGATTTGTAAACGGCACAAACTGGGCCACTGGATTAGATTCGGCAAATGGTTATGCATTAAACGTTCAAAGCAATGAAGTCGAACAAGATAATAACAGGTGGGTCAGAATTTCAATCATAGCCAAAAATGTCGCTAATGCTAATCCTCCCGGTATAGTATTAACAGCCAGCTATATTACAATCGTAAAAATTAATTTTATTATTTTAAATACAGATAATCCTGTATCGTTAACATTAAAATGTGTTACAAACCAGATTGGGTTTTTTGCTAACGCGGGAAATAGCCCCGATGATTATATTATAAATGACCAGGTTTTATCCCCTCCTCAAATAATTAGCGGCGTTCCGCTGCCCATAGAACTTTCCTCGTTTAATTTCGATGTATCAGGGAGAAATGTAAATTTAAAATGGTCAACTAATGTTGAACAAAATAATGCCGGTTTTGATATTGAAAGAAAAGGTTTAGCAAAAAATGACACATGGAATAAGGTAGGTTATTCGAATGGGCAAGGAAATAAAAATTCCTTAACAAGATATGTTTTTACTGATTCAAAATTAGCCGCGGGAAAATACAATTACAGATTAAAACAGATAGATAATAATGGTAATTTTAAATATTTTAATTTAAATGGAATTGTAGAAATAGCTAATCCCAAAAAATTCGAATTATCTCAAAACTATCCGAATCCGTTCAACCCTTCTACGAAAATTGATTATGCACTGCCCTTAGACAGCAAAGTTAATATTGTTATTTATGATATGCTTGGAAGAGAAATTACATCGTTAGTACAGGAACAGCAAAAAGCGGGATATTATACCGTACAGTTGAATGCTGCTAATTTCGCAAGCGGTACGTATTTCTATAGAATGATAGCTAATGTAAATGGAAATAATAATATTATTACTAAAAAATTAANNGATAACTTAAAAATTGTTTTTGACAATTCAGGTTATTTTCTAAAAATTATCTTAATTTTAACCCTTTATCTTAACAATCTCATTAGACATTTTAATAAGTATATCTTTATATTTGTTAAATGAATCCGGTCTTAAAATTGAGCCTATTTCGAGAATCTTCCCATTATTTGTAGCAACGAGCGCATAATTAATATACTGACCATCATTATTTTTTCCTGACAAAAGAACGACTTTCAAACCATTGATATTATAATATACAGGAGCATTATAGACTGCAAATCTGAAAGTAAAATTCAGAGTTTTCATTACATTATCCAATACTACATTTATTCTGGTTTCATTTACGACATTCATGCCTATGTACAAGTCCTTTGTATTAGCATATATTAAATATTTATCGTTTATTTTTTTGGCAGACCACTCATTTGGAATCTGAAGTTTAAGATTTGCNNCTGCGAATATACAATATTTACAGCTATTATTAATAATGCACATAGACTTACAAGATATAGTTTCATTTTAATTCTCCCCTAAAAAATTAAATTTATTTATTTTATTACTTTTTGTAATGTAGCTTTTAACAAAGTTTATTTATTAAAGTTTATATTATTTTTAATTTTTTAAAAATAATTTCAGGAGTTAATAAATTTGATACATTTAAATATTTATCATTTCCTAAGTTATTTGACATTAATATTTTAAAGAGATATTTTTGAATATCTATCAAAAGCTAACTAATCCTATAAATATTATGATACCAAGATATTCGAGGAAAATTTTATCGGACATATGGTCTGACGAAAATAAATTTAAAATCTGGCTGCAAATTGAAATTCTCGCTTGCGAGGCGCAGTCTAAGCTCGGGCTAATCCCTGAAAAATCATTAAATATCATAAAAAAGAAAGCCAGGTTTAATGTAAATGAAATACTCAAAATTGAAGAAACGGTTAAACACGATGTTATTGCTTTTTTAACGAATGTCGGAAGTTATGTAGGTCCCGATTCCCGATTTATTCACCTCGGAATGACAAGCTCAGACGTCCTCGATACTGCTCTTTCAGTTCAGATGAAGCAGGCGGGGGAAATTATTTTAAATGATCTCGTTACATTGCTTAGAACTTTATATAAAAAAGCTATAGAATACAAATATTTAAAGATGATTGGAAGAACTCATGGAATTCACGCTGAACCAATTACACTTGGATTGAAATTCGCTTTATGGTATGATGAAACGACAAGAAATATTGAAAGATTAGTGATGGCTATTGAANNAAAATATTTCAGTCGGACAAATATCGGGAGCAGTTGGTACATATGAACACATTTCATCCGATGTTGAAAAATATGTTTGTAATAAGCTTGGTTTAAAACCTGCAAAAATTTCGACGCAAATTTTACAAAGGGATATACATGCTGAATATATGACGACACTTGCCATAATTGCCTCATGTATAGAGAAATATTCGACTGAAATAAGACATTTACAAAAAACTGAAGTTCTTGAAGTGGAAGAATCGTTTTCAAAAGGTCAGAAAGGTTCATCAGCAATGCCGCATAAGAAGAACCCGATTACTTCAGAACAACTTTCAGGTCTGGCAAGAGTATTAAGAGGTAATGCACTCGCGTCACTCGAAAATATCTCTCTGTGGCACGAGAGGGACATCTCACATTCATCGGTAGAAAGGATAATTTTGCCTGATTCAACAATATTAATGGACTATATTTTAAATAAATTTAATAATCTCATTGAAAACCTGGTGGTCTACAAGGAAAATATTCAAAAGAATCTTAATCTGACAAACGGATTGATTTTTTCACAGAAAGTCCTGTTAAAGCTGATTGAAAAAGATATGGTAAGAGAAAAAGCGTACAAAATTGTTCAGGATATAGCAATGCGATGCTGGAAAGATAAAATCAGCTTTTATGATTTAATATTAAAAGATAAAACAGCAATCGAATACCTCACAGATAAAGAATTAAAAGAAATATTCAATTATGACATTTTAGATAAAAAAGTTGATTTTATCTTTAAAAGAGTCGGAATCAAATAATTCTTTAATAACTCTTTATTAGCTATTCAAATAATCCCGGCGCAACTCGATAACCTTTCCGATTATTTGGAAAGGTCTGTTCATTATTGATTTATATTTTGAGTTCGCTGCCTCGAGATAAGCTTTGATCTTAGAATTCTTTAAAGTCTTTACAGTTGCTTCGTCATCCAGCAATGCAATAACGATATCACCGTCATCCGCTGAATCCTGCTTTTTTACAATCACGATATCACCATCATAAATACCGGCGTTTATCATGCTATTACCTTTGACTCTTAAGGCAAAATGCATTTTGTGACCTCTTGAATTCTTTTCGATTGCAATATAACCCTGGATATTATTATCCGCAAAAATCGGTTCACCTGCGGCAACATTTCCGTATAGAGGTACATAATCGGTATCAGGCATTTGTTTTAAATCTGTACCATCAGGATTCCTTATAATTCTGAATCCGCGGGCAGTGTTAGGATTTTTATCCAGATATGCTTTTTTCTGCAGAGCAAAAATGTGGTCCTGGATTGTACCTATCGTGATACCGAACTTTTCGGCAATCTCCTTTAGAGTAGGAGGATATGAATTCTGAGATGTATGCTTCTCAATAAATTCTAAGATCTTTCTTTGTTTTTTTGTTAATTTTTCCATAGATTAATATGGAATATATAAATATGATAAGCAAGTTATTTTTTTTTCTCTTTATAAATTTTTAAATGCTAATCGGAATTTTCTTTTAATTCAATCGAGCCGTCATCATCAATTACTAAATCTGTTTCCGGGAAATTCTTTTTCGTTAATGACTGCATAATTTCGATTACTCTGTTGCTCCCGTCTAACACCGGAATTCCTCTTTTTACCTGCTTTATGGAAAAAATTTCACCTCTTGCAAATTCACCTTTTTTATTTATATAAATTTTAACAATGGGTGCAACACCAAGTACACCTGATAAATCGAACTTGGCATAAGTACAAAAATTCCCGAGGCTGTATGCTATGAATTTTCCGTTATATAATTCAATAGCTCTTGTAACGTGAGGTCCCGAACCAAAAACGACATCTGCTCCCGCATCTATCATGTCATGGGAAAATTCATAAACATCTCCCCTGTCTTCTCCTAAAAATATTTCATTCCTTTTTGGTACAATTTGAGCTGATGAACCTTCGGCACCACCATGAAAAAAAATGATGACTATATCAACCTTTTTTTTAATTCCGCTTACAATCTCCTTCGCTTTTTCTATATCATTGATGCTGCACGTTCCTTTATTTGGTGCAAAACCGGCAAATCCAAATTTTATTCCGTTTCTCTCTATGATAGAAGTCGGATAATCGGGAGTTCCTGCAAAACTTAATTCATAATATTCCAGAGTTTGAACCGTTGATTCACGTCCCTTTAAACCCATATCACCACTGTGATTATTTGCGATATTTAAAAAATCAAAACCTGCATCTTTCAGGTAGGAAGCATAATGTTCGGGCATTCTAAAAGATACACAATGTCCGCCGGAATCATTACATACTTTCGGAGTGCCACCGGAGTTTAAGAGCGTTCCCTCTAAATTTCCACACGTTATATCTGCAGATTTTAATATTTCCTTTACGTCATCAAATAAATATTTTCCGTCATCCGGTGGAAGTGAAGAAATTGAGGGATAATTTGTTCCCATCATTATATCACCCACACCTATTATGGAAATTAATGAATCATCTGATTTAGTATCAGTTAAATTACGGATTGAATCTTTTTCGGAAAAGGAAACTTGTTTTATTGAATTTGTTTGTTTGCAGGAAAATGTAATTACCAACAATATACTCAGAACTGTAACTAATGATTTCATCTATTCTGATTTATAAATCTTATTTTAAATCCGCCAGGACAAGTTTATCATTATCTAATTTCATCTTAAAAGGCTTTTTTATTGACGGACAACAAGCAGGGTCTGTATGTCTGAATTCTGTCCTCACGCAATATAATAGATTATCTTTAATTTTATCAACGAAAGCCGTATATGGAAAATCATATTGTAATAGTTGATTTAATTTATCATTTTCATATTTATATATAACAACACCTGTCCTTAAAGTTATATTTCCGCCTTTGGGTACTATCACATAATAAACGAGGGCTTCTTCTTTACCATCGTTATCTAAGTCTCCGAACTTTATTTCCGTACTGCCAATCGTTTCATCCTCTTTTTCAAATGTATATTTTATTTCATTAAATTTTCTCTGAACGTCTTTTTTTGTAATCTTTGAATCGGGCGTTCTCGTAGATGTTGTGTCGGCACCTGCAGTTTGATTTTGTGAGGTTATAGTATCGATTTTTGGGATTTCACTTTGTGGTTGTTCTTTTTTCCCGCAGGAAAATATGAATAAAGAAAAACCAAAAATAACGATTATAAAATAATAATTAAATAAAATTTTCATAATAAAATATTTAGCACGAGCAACAATTGCTTCCCGGCAGCTTAAGTATTTTTATAAAAGAAAAACTATATAAATAAAGTAATATTATTGCCTTTCATAAAAATCATACCCTGAGCCTGTTTTATGCTTCCTGAAAAATCCGCGAACGGATATCTCCTTACCTTTATTTGTATATGTGAGTATAACAAATTTACCCGACATTTCATCCGAATAAAATGTACTTCCCACTATAGATGGATTTCCCAAAGGTACGCTCTTGATTGGGTCATCTACAGCATATTGTCTGAAATGCGACGCAGTTAACACCGAACCCGTTTTATTGCTTGTTATCGTTAATGTAAAAATATATGGTTTTCCTTCGTATTGATCATTTTCATCAAAGCCGGGATAAACATGAACATAACTCGCATTATACTCAGTAAGGTCACTTCTTACATCATCTTTGTAATCCATCTTAACGTATTTTTCCGCAGTAGGAACATATATTTTTTGAGCATACGTTGTACTGCAAAAAGAAAAGGTAAAGATTAAAAAAAGTATAATTGTGCTATATAGGAATTTCATAAATTTTAAAATTAATTTATAAAATTTGATTAATTATGAAAAATCTTCGATTTAAAATGATACAATAAATCATTTATATGTTGAATTTAATTAAACTTTTAAAGAAAAGAAATAAAATTAACAGTATTTATTTTATGCAAATTAATATGAAGCATTAATACTTTAAATTCACATTAATCATAAATTAAATATTTTTTGATTTGATTCTTATATTCTTCGACTTCATCCCGCCATGAATTTATTATTTCTTCGAATTTTTTACCGCTGTCAATCATTTTTCTTAATTTATCCGTTCCCGCAAGTTTATCTATATAATTTTTATTTATCCATTTGAATTCATTGCATGAATTTTTCAAAGCAATTAATATAGCTACGGATACTTCAACTGGTTTGAAATAAAAATAATCGGTTACGGTAATTTTTATTCCGTTACATTCCCTGTTCATAAATTTCGGCTCATAAGCTGATATTCGGGAGCTTGGTGTAAATACTACCCGCTCGAATTTCACACCCGGAAAATTATAAGCATTTAATTTATCCAGTAATGCGGAATTGTCACAGTATGGCGCCCCGAACAACTGGAAAGGCGTATCCGTGCCTCTTCCTTCCGAAAAATTTGTTCCCTCGAGAAAACATAATGCAGGATATATTCGCGCGCTCTCAAGACTTGTTATATTCGGAGACGGGTTTACCCATTTTAAATTTAAATCTTCATAATTNNAACGTAAAAATCATCATAACCCGGAGAAATGATATCCTTTAAATATTTTCCAAGCTCCCCTATTGTCAGACCGTACGTGACCGTTGTAGGTATCATACCTACGAAAGAACTGAATTTTTCTTCGAGCATAAAACCTTCAGCCGAATTTGCACTTCCGATACACGGTCTGTCACAGATAATAAATTCCTTTTGATATTTAACAGCGTCCTTCATGGCAAGATACAGAGTGGAAGTATAAGTATAATATCTTGCGCCTAAATCCTGAATATCAAAAATTAATACATCCACATCTTCTATATCATTTTTGGAAAAAGATTTTTCGGAATTGTAAAGAGAAATAACGGGAATGTTCAGGTTTTCGATGTATTTATCATCTGCAGAGAACCCATGTTCGGGCGTGAAAATTTTCACCACATTAAAACCGTTATTCAGCAATTCAGAGAAAAAATAATTCCCGTTGCTTACCACGCCGGTTTTGTTTGTTATTAATGCTAACCTTTTGTTTTTTATAAGCTCAGACTTTTCACTTATGAGCACTTCGTCTCCAAGTTTAAACTGACACAAAGAATCATTTATAAAGTAAAACAATAAAAAGATTACAAATAATATTTTAAAAATATTATACATTATTAATTTTCTTCCCCGGTGTTAATATGCGTTTTACAGTTTTGTAATCAAAAATTTTAAGAACAAACATCAATATTACAAAAATAATTAAAGATAATAATTTTAGAGTCCAGTGATTATAAGTGTTCAATGTGAAAATATAAAATGAATATGAAACGGCCATGGACAGAAACATTAACAAGATTTTCCTGTATTCGTAATTTATTTTGTAATATTTTTGAGATACAATAAAGATTCCAATAACCATCGTGATATAACTTAATAATGTAGCTATTGCCGATGCCATCATATTTAGCTTAGGAATTAAAGCAAAATTACAAATAACATTGATTACAGCGGCAACACCCGTAATGTACGGAAGATATTTTGTTTTCTTTCTGATATATATCCCTGCCATAAGATTTATGTATATACCATAAAACAAATATCCAAGCAGGATTACAGGTACAATGTTCAGCCCTCCCCAGTATGCCTTCCCTATTAAATAACCTTTAAAGGGAATTCTCATGTGTGCAATGTTATCAATGAAGAAAGTGAGAAAAAGAAATATTAATGCCGAAACCAGAATAAAAAGTGTCATCACTTTTGAAAAAATATCTTTTGCATTTTTTTCCCTTGCGTTTTGCAGGAAAAACGGGCGCCATGCAAATTCAAACATAGATACGAACAGCATCATAAATATTCCGAGCCTGTAATTTGCCTGAAAAATTCCCACCGTAGCATCATCGGTTAATGCCGTTAAAATCGGTCTGTTAATTACCTGTATGATATTTGCGCTTATTCCGGCGGGAATGTATGGTAATGAAAATCTTAATAATTCCTTCACCAATGCCTTATTATATGTAAATGTAATATTTTTAATAACAATAGGAGAAAGAAGAATAAAGGTAACCGCCGAAGCTACAAGGTTGCTTATGAAAACTGATTCAATTCCGAATTTGAATCCCAGTATTAATATCAGATTCAACGCCACATTTGTGGAAATGTTAATAACCCTTATAAGTGCAAACTGCTTCGGCTTATGTTTTAATCTTAAATAACCGAACGGTACAAGTACGAGAGCATCAAAAAACAATATTGCCGCGGTATATCTCAGAAGATAAGCGCGGCTAACATCTATCTGAAATAAATAAGTAAACTTTTCGGCAAACACGAAAAGAATTGCAGATAATATGAAAGAATTGAAAAATATTCCGAGGAACGGGTGTGAGAAATTTTCCTTTTCAGTTCCGACTTCGACTGTTGAGGCAAATTTAAAATAACCCGATTCAAGACCAACAGAAAAAAATACGTTTAAAATAGCAATATAAGCATATACATTCGCAACTATTCCAAACTCCCCCGGTAGAAATATATTTGTATAAACGGGCACAAGTAAAAAGTTCAGAAACCTGCCTATAATTGTGCTTGTCCCGTAAATCATTGTATCTTTGGAGAGACTCTTTATTTTATCGAGCATATATTATTTATTCATAATAATATCAATTAATAAAAATACCGAATACTTATTATTATAAAAATATAATTATTATTAACTAAATTAATAATAAAAAGTAAGAAGGATTTTAATAATTATGAAAGTGCAAAAAAAAAGTTCCCGATCCTCAAATAATGTTTAAGGATTGGGAACATAAANNTTCCTTCAAAATATATATATTTCATATCAGCGGTTATGGAATAATCCGATTTGTTGTAAAAGTCAAAGCTTCCGGTATTGCAATTGTATTTATCCAATTCAATCGATACACTGGTTAATCCAAGTGCATAATCACATTTTACCATTACGGTAAGAAAACCTACTGTGAATCTGTCGCTGATACTTTCTTCCCCGTTATCTCCGTATTTTTCACAACCATATAGAACGGGACCATTTTGTGCATAAGAATTTGTTCTGAGTCCTATAACACAAAACAACATTACAATGGCGAATAGCAATGTAAATTTTTTCATGTATTATCTCCCTGGTCTTATGACCGTTTATTTAATAAAAAATATACCTCTGTAAATATATAACAATTAGTAAATAGAAAAAAATTATTCTTCGGCATCATCAACTATTTCAACCTCTCCGCTCGCAATAGTTGTTCCGTCTTTCTTCCGGCAGATCACTTTGAATGTTCCTTTTTCACTGAAACCAACCCGGTCATTATCTGCAAAATATATGTAATCCCAATCGGGTTCAACATCGAACGGAATAACATCAATTGTATCGTTGACCGGATTTCCGTCTGAATCTTTGATTTTAACAATTACGAGTTCAACTTCGCTGGTATTCATTGTCTCTCCGGATTCACGGAGGTCAACCATAACAGTAAGCCAGCCGGTCGTGAATTTATCGCTGATACCTATTTCTTCGGAATTCTCGTATTTTTCGCAAAAATATAATTGCTTATTTTGTGCGAATGAATTTTTTCCGAATATGACAGAACATATTACAATAAAAAAAATTAAATATGTTTTTCGCATCAATTTTTGAGTTACTGATATTTATTTTGGAATTACGACAACTTCACCGCTAACGATAGGAGTGCCGTCAACTTTTTGACACGTTACTTTATAAGTACCCGGTGTCTTAAACTTCAATCTGTCTGTATCTTTGAAATAAGTATAGTCCCAGCTTGCTTCTACTTCGAATGGTACAGTATCAATAATTTTTTCACTTATCTTATTTCCATCCTCATCTTTTATTTTTGTGAGCCTGAGTTCAACTTTACCAACTCCGAGTTTCTTTCCTGTAGGTCGCAGGTCAAGCATAACAGTAAGCCAGCCCGGGGCAAAACGTTCACTCACATTTATTTCTTCTCCATTTTTATAATCTTCGCAAAAATATAATTTTGCATCCGATGTTGTTTCCTTGCTTTTGGTATCCTCTTTTTTCGTTTCTTCCTTTTTTGTATCTTCCTTTTTTGTATCTTCCTTGGAAAGATCTTTTAATTTACTGCAGGAAAAAACCAAGAACACGGACATGACTAACACTACAAAAAATGTAAATCTGTTATTAAATGTTCTCATAGAAATGAAATTTAAGTTAATGAAATATTTTTTGAATTTATAATAATATTAATATTTAATCAAGATATAAAGTCCAGAGATATATCTGCCGATTTTACGGAATGAGTCAGTGAACCGGAGGAAATAAAATCAATTCCTTTAATTCCGGAATATAAATTTATCGTATTAAAATTAATTCCTCCAGATATTTCAATTTTAAATTTTTTGTCTATTAATCTGACAGCTTTTTTTACATCCCCGATTGTAAAATTATCGAGCATTACGATATTTACAATATTAATCCCGTTTTTAATAACGGTCTTCAGTTCATTTAAGTTTTTTACTTCTATTTCAATTTTAAGTTCCGGTTTTTTCTTTATTTTTTTTAACCGCTTGAGGGTCATCTCAATTCCGCCGTTTGCAGAAATGTGATTGTCCTTTATCAAAATCATATCATATAAACCGAACCTGTGATTTTCCCCACCCCCGATTTTCACTGCAAGTTTTTCAAATGCACGGAAATTTGGCGTGGTTTTTCGCGTGTCTAATATCTTAATCGAATCGTTGTTAAGCCTTTTCCTGAAATTATGTACGGAGGTAGCAATTCCGCTTAATCGCTGTAATATGTTAAGACTTAACCTTTCACCCAATAATAGTTTTCTTGATTTTCCTGATATCTGACCTATGACAGTTCCTGTCTTCAAATAGTCTCGGTCATTTACATAGAATTTGATTTTAATTCTTGCATCTATAACATTGAAGACCAGTTTGAAAAGTTCAAGCCCTGCAATTACTCCCGTATCTTTAAAAATAATATTTGCAATCGAATCGTTGTTGACAGGAATTAATAAATCAGAGGTAATGTCCCCTTTTCCTGCATCTTCCTTTAAAGCTTCTCTGATAAATTTTTCAGCAGATTTAAAATCGAAATTCTCGTAATAATTTTTTTCCTGCATTTACGAATTAATTTTTTAATTTTTTTAAAATATTTAAAAATTTTTCAGGAGGTCTGACCGGTTTCATCTTATCTAAATTTACAAAAGAGTGTATAGTAAATCCCGATGCAATTAATTTGTCTTTAACATATACTTCATAATCAATTTTTATTTTCACTGTCGGCATTTCTTTTAAAAATGATTTAATAGTCACCACATCATCATACTTTGCACCTGAGAGATATTTGCAGTTTGCTTCGATTACCGGAAGTGCAATATTCTCTTTTTCAAGTTCTGTATAAGGATAACCTGTTTTTCTGAGTAAATCATTTCTTCCCGCCTCAAAATATTCGAGATATCTGGCATTATTAACTACGCCCATCTTATCTGTATGTGCATATAATACCCTTAACTGTATTGTAGATTCAATCATAAATGTTATTTAATATTCGAAACCACTCATTCCCAATCCCCGATTGGGAATGAAAAGATGTAATATAAAATCTAATCCGGAAATATTTTACCCGGATTCAATATATTATTCGGGTCAAATGTCCGTTTAATATCCTTCATTAACTGTATTTCAGAATTCCCCAAAGCAATTGATAAATAATTTTTCTGTGAATATCCAATTCCGTGTTCACCTGAAAGCGTACCGCCAAGTGAAATTGTAAGATTAAATATTTCTCTTATAGCATCATCGATTCTATCATTCCATTCTTTATCAGACAATTTATCTTTTAAAATATTTACGTGAACATTACCATCCCCCGCATGCCCGTAACAAATTGACCTGATTCCATACCTCGAAGAAATCTCCTTCACACCTTTTATCAGTGCAGGCATTTTATTTCTCGGAACAACCGTGTCTTCTTCTTTATAAGTTGAAATAGATTTTACTGCATCACCCGTACCGCGTCTCAGTTCCCAGATATCATCCATTTTTTGCCTGTCCTCAGCAAGAATTATATCTATTGCACCGAATTTTTCCGCAACTTCAGCAATTTTTTGTACGTCATTGTTCAGCGCTTCTTCGTAATTTCCGTCCACTTCGATAAAAAGCTGTGCTTCCGCATCACTAACGGGGTATTTTTTATTCAATTGTGTTTCTGCGGCTTTAACTGCTGATTTTTCGAGGAATTCGAGAGCAGAAGGAGTTATACCCGATGTGAAAAATTCTGCAACGGAAGAAATACAATTATCAATACTATCGAATGGAATCAGCAATAATTTCCTGAATTTCGGAAGGCTTATTAATTTGAAAATAATTTTTGTAATAACACCAAGTGTACCTTCACTTCCTATAATAAGTTGTGCTAAATTATAACCTGTTACATTTTTAATTGTACGAGCTCCGTTTGAAATTATTTCACCCGTCGGAGTTACAAATTCCAATGCAAGCACGTAATCACGTGTGACTCCATATTTAAGAGCCCTCGGTCCTCCGGAACATTCTGCAAGATTTCCGCCGATAAAACAACTTCCCCGTGAAGCCGGATCGACAGGATAAAACAATCCGTATTTTTCAACTTCCTCCTGAAATACCTGCGTTATCACACCCGGTTCTACCACCGCCTGAAAATTTTTCTCGTCTATTTCAATAATCCTGTTGAATCGTTCCATCGAAAGACATATTCCGCCGTAAACATTAAGCGCTCCGCCTGATAATCCTGTGCCGCCACCTCGGGGAACTACAGGAATTTTATATTCATTTGCAAACTTAATAATTTCCGAGACCTCTTTTGTATTTGCAGGTTTTACGACAACTTCGGGCTANNGCTGAAATATAAGGTCTTCAGTTTCATCTTTAGAATATTTGGTAAGCAATTCGCTGTCGGTAGAAACAAATTCATCTCCAACTATTTTTCCAAGCTTCGCAAGTATATTTACATCAACTTTATTATACATTTTGTAAAAATAGTGAATTATGCGAATATATAAACTTCAAATCGGAAATTCCGAATTTAAAAATTAATTAAATTTATAAAATTTATAAAATTTATAAAATTTGTAAAATTTGTAAAATTAATAAAATTTGTAAAATTAATAATTCGTAAAATTAATAATTCGTAAAATTGAAAATTGAGATGTTCGAATTATTAATTCGATGAATCCCGTAGGGATTTTCCGTTTATAGCGTATTGATAAATAAATGTAAACCTCGTAGGGGTTTTCCGTCTGTAGATTTTTATAAATAATTACACCTTAAAACGAAACAACCAAATTTATATTACTTAATCCCGGGTATAATTTATACGACAATTTATTTTTGGAAGATGAAACGCTGTTTGACGAAATATAATCTCCAATAAAATATCCTATCGCAGAGCCGAAAAACGCATCTGATACCCAATGGTCATCTCTGTAAACTCTCGATATGGAAGTCACACCCGCAAGAGTATACAACCCAACCGATGCATAAACATTATGAATTCTGTTGGAAAGAACTGAAGAAATTGCGAATGCGACAGTCGAATGCCCTGAAGGAAATGAAAGCCTGCCTTCGTCTATCTGCATGGGAAGGAAAAAATTAGAGCCTGCGTTTGTATAAGGACGGTAACGACCTGTAACACTTTTCAAAACGGTAGTGACTATTCCTGAATATAATACAGATTCAAAAACCATCTCTCCCGTAACTCGTACATAATCATCCGTAGCAGCTAATCCATACAAATAAACACTTCCGCCGATAGCAACCGGCGTAATTAAATTACCATAGGCAGAACCAACATCCAT
This sequence comes from Ignavibacteriota bacterium, assembly GCA_003135995.1. Classification (GTDB taxonomy): domain Bacteria; phylum Bacteroidota; class Ignavibacteria; order Tepidaquicellales; family Tepidaquicellaceae; genus FEN-1257. Next base: position 26,073 of record PNBM01000107.1, read on the forward strand.
AATTTTGTCGTTTATGTCGCTGTGATTTTTTTTCGAGTATGCTCTGAATGACTCATCTTTTAGAAACAATGCTGATGTTGTAATTAATACCGCGCCGGTTGTAATCCAATCTTTTGCATTAAAATGTAACGGTGCGGAATAAGTTTTTATTCCATCCTGAAAAGAATCGCCAATGTCATTTTTGATTATTTGTAATACTGATTTTTGCTGTGCAAAGGAAATATTAAGAGATAAAATTACGAATAAAAATATAAATATATTAAATCTGTAATATCTGAGTTGACTAAACAAATTTGATGTTAAAAATTAAAAATATTTTTTTATAATATTCCGAATTATGAATCGCAAAATAAACTTCTTTTCATCCTATTACCTGAAAAATAATATATATTCATCTATTCTTATTAAAAATAATTTTTAGATATAAAGCAATCAATACAGAAGCAACCGCGGAAAAAATAAAAGTAAGAGACGGAAAGAAACTGCTCCAGAGCCATCCCGCGATAATGCTTGCAAATAATGTAAATACACTGCTGAATCCCGTATAAAATCCTATCGCAGTTGCAGTGTCGCTTTTATTTACGATATTAGATATCCACGCTTTCGATACACTTTCAGTTGCTGATGCGTATATACCATAAATTAAAAATAAAATAAAAATAATAAATAGTGATGGTTGAAATGCCATTCCGCTGTATACAATTGCGAATAAAATTAATCCAAAGATAAATATATTCTTTAATCCTAACTTGTCTGCTAATTTCCCCATTGGATAAGAAGTTACTGCATAAATAAAATTATAAAAGATATAAGCCGCTATTACTTCTGTATTTGTATAGCCTATTTGCTTTATCATCAATAACAAAAAAATATCCGAACTGTTAATTAAAGAAAAGAAAAGCAGACCAATAATTAATTTTTTATATTCACTTCCTGCAATTTTCCAGTATGTAAGGAATGAAAAGAATCCCCTTCCCGTGATATTTGGTTTTAACTGATATATTTTTTCTTTTAATAAAAAAGAGAGTGAAACTGCAATCAAACCCGGGATGAATGCAATCAGAAATAGTGATTTAAAATTATCAGGATGACCAATCAGGAAAAAAAGTGCAAACAAAGGTCCTATCATTGCACCGGCTGTATCCATTGCCCTGTGCAGTCCGAAGACTCTTCCTTTTGTTTCGGGTGTAGATTCCGATGAAAGTATTGCATCTCGGGCGGATGTTCTNNCTTTCCCTTTCCTAACCTGTCGAGTGTTCTGGAAAAGAATACCCAAATCGGAAATGTGAATGCAGCGAGCATCGGTTTTGATACGGAACTTAAGAAATATCCGAATCGGATGAACGGTACGCGTTTTCCTATGCGGTCGGAAAGATTTCCAAAATAACCTTTGCTAAATCCCGCAGTTGCTTCGGCTAATCCTTCAAGCACGCCGATTATAAGAGCCGAGAATCCGATTGATTTTAAATAGACAGGCATTACCGGATAAAGCATTTCACTCGCAATATCCGTGAAGAGACTTACAAAACTTAGTACCCATACCGTTTTCGTAATCAGTGCACGATTCATTTTTCAATCTATGTAAAATGGAAATGCTTTTAAAGGAATTTTTTTTTAATTATGAATTTCATTCGCGGGGATTTGAAACTAATGTTGTGAAAAAAATATTTCATAATTCTCAATTCTTAATTTTAAACTCATTCTTAAAATTCGGAACATTATTCCTGTTAAGTAACAGATATTTTTCCACATCGGGGTGATGTAAATTTTTTGTGAATAATAAATCACTGATAAAATTTGCAATTTCTTTATCGGATTTTTCTGAATTTAATAAATTTTTCAGTTTCACATCTTTATTTATCGTAGAAAAAAGACACATCAATAAATTTCCTTCGGCTGTAATTCGCAGGCGATTGCAGGAAGAACAAAAATGATTTGATGTAGAGCTAATGAATCCTAATGTTCCTAAAAAATCTTTTATTTGATAATTTTTTGCAACATCGAGCATATCAGATTTCATTTTTACAAGCGGATAAACATTATTTATCTTTTTATAAATCTGCTCGACGCTTATATATGAATAAGAACCCCTGCTGTCATCTGTGTATGGAAGAAATTCAATAAAACGAATATTAATATTTCTGTTCTTTCCGAATTCAACAAAATCAAATATTTCATCTTCATTAAATCCTTTCATAACCGTACAATTTATTTTCAAAGGATTAACGCCCGATTTCCCGGCTTTGTCGATGGATTTAAGTACAACTTCAAGGTCAGTATCAGGATATATTTTTTTGAATTTTTCCTTTTTTAAAGTATTCAGATTAATATTAATACTATTAATCCCATAGTTTTGTAAAAGTTCGATTTTATCGTATAATAAAATACCGTTAGTTGTAAGTCCTAATGAAATTTTATTCTCCTTATTGTATTCCGATAGTTTTTTAAAAAAAGTCAGAACATCGAGTCTATACAAAGGTTCCCCGCCCGTAAATTTAATTTCGTTAATACCGAGTTCGGAAACGAAAATGTGTATAAGTTTCAGAATATTATCAAAAGAAAGAAACTCGCTTTCATCTGATTTTGATTTTAATGACATCGAAGAATTATAATAGACACAATAATAATTATTATCTTCTGAAAGAGACATTCTTAAACTATTATGCTGCCTGTCAAATCTATCTTTTAGTTGAATCATCTGGAAAAAAGAGATTTTATTTTAAAAAATTGCCCGGTTGTAATTAAACAGGATTGAATAAAATGTAAATTATCGAAATCAAAAATTACTTTATTTAATCATATCTCTCCAAAAATAAACAGTGAATCATTTAATGATGAATTATGATGTCTGAAAACAAATATTAATCACACGACTTACGAACATATTCCGATAAAAAGTAAGAACAAAACTTTAATTTTTTAACAAATAAACAAACATAAACGTTTACAAATTGACAGATTAAATTAATATCAATAAATTTTAATGCCGAAGGCGTGATATCGTATTTGCATTAAATTAATTAATCGTTGTCAAACCACATTTAGGTTTTCAAATGTACGCCGGAATGTTTCGGATGTAAATCAGAATGTTTTGGATGTACGCCGGAATGTTTT
>PNBM01000273.1:0-3932 GCA_003135995.1 Ignavibacteriota bacterium
TCAGGTGCAACGCTCGGAGAATTTTATCGCGACCGCGGAAAACACGCTCTCGTTATTTATGATGACCTTACAAAACACGCAGCGGCATACAGAGAAGTTTCATTGCTTTTAAGAAGACCTCCGGGACGCGAAGCTTATCCGGGAGATGTTTTTTATCTTCATTCAAGATTGCTTGAACGCGCGTCAAAACTTTCGGATGAATTGGGAGGCGGCAGTCTAACGGCATTACCTGTGATTGAAACTAAAGCAGGCGACGTTGCGGCTTACATTCCGACGAACGTGATTTCCATCACAGACGGACAAATTTATCTTGAACCAAATTTATTCATGGCAGGTGTGAGACCTGCAATTAACGTTGGTATATCAGTTTCCAGAGTAGGCGGAAATGCACAAATCAAAGCTATGAAAAAAATTGCAAGTTCACTCAGGATTGATTTAGCACAATACCGCGAACTCGAAGCATTTGCAAAATTCGGTTCNNGCGGCAACGCGTGGTTATCTCGATGAAATACCGACTGAACGAATCGCAAAGTTTGAAGAAGAATTATTATCGGAAATGGAAAATCTGCATAAAGAGGTTTTGGATGATATTCGCGATAAAAAAGATTTGACCGATGATATAATAAGTAAATTAAATTCAATATTAGATAAATTTGTAAAATCATTTAAATCTTAAATTTAAATTTCAGAAATTATGACTACTAAAGCACCGGCAGGAGTTAATTTAAGGGATGATAACGACCCTTTAAAAAAACTTTACAAAGCGGTAGAAGAATTGAGTGATATTATTCCTGTTCATAATGAAAGGAACAGGCTGAGCTTTAACATAAATTTGTTTTTTAATAAAGAAACCGGAACGCTCCTTGAAGCCATTGAACAGGCTTCTCCGAGGTCAAGCACTGTTTCATGGGCAGAGCTTGAAAAATTGTTAAAAGAAAAATTCACAAAATACGGTTTAATGTAATTTTAAAAATTATAAGTAAGCAAAGTGGCGACATTAAGAGAGATAAAAACGAGAATAACTGCTGTAAAAAGCATTGAGAAAATCACTAAAGCTATGAAGATGGTTTCCGCTGCAAAGCTGCGCCGTGCGCAGGATAAAATTCTTTCGACTCGTCCCTATGCTCTCAAGTTATCCGAATTGTTAGACCATTTATCTTCCGTTGCTGATGCCTCGACGAATCCTTTGCTGAATGTTACAGATGAAAAAAATAAACTTGTCGTAATAATCACCGCTGACCGCGGAATGTGCGGCGCATTCAATTCGAACGTTATAAAATATGCCTGCAATTACATTGATGAAATCGGCAAGGACACAAAAATTATTATCATCGGAAAAAAAGCCAGCGATTTTTTTGCAAGGCGCGATTATAACATAATTGAAAAATATACTTCCGTATTCGGTGATTTAAATATCGGAGTTTCAAACAGCATTGTTGCAAAAATTGTAACGGGATATCTGAACAATGAATATAACAGCGTCGAACTTATTTATAATGAATTTAAATCTGTAGTCAGGCAAAATGTTTTAAAAGAAAAATTTCTTCCGATTGTAAGTGCAGCGGAAAAAGCTGTCGAGAAATATTCTAAAGTAGATTATATTTATGAGCCGTCGGCAGAATCTATTCTCAATGATTTAATTCCAAGAAAGCTAAATATACAACTCTGGAAAGCTCTCCTTGAATCCAATGCTGCCGAGCAGGGAGCAAGAATGACGTCTATGGAAATCGCCACAAAGAATGCGGAAGATATGATTAAATTCCTTGACCTTCTTTACAACAAAGCGCGTCAGGAATCTATCACGAAAGAAATTCTCGAAATTGTCAGCGGTGCCGAAGCTTTAAAAGAAGGTTAAAATAAATTAAACCTTATTCCCGGTTTCAAAAGGGAAATGATTAATATGCTTAATAACTATTTCCTCATATTAGAATTATCACGCTATCTTAATAAAAATATTTCCGGAAAAAATATTACAGAAATATTCTCGCAGGAAAAAAATAAACTCGTAATTTCGCTCTCTGATAATGCTTCTCTCGAATTTTCTGCCGATAACGAATTAATTTATCTTGTCGCGAAAAAAGATTATTCGAAATCAAAAAAAAATTATATAAATCTTTTTCAGGAAATTTACGGCGAACAGATTAAAAATATTTATTGCGTCGAAAACGAAAGAGCAATCTGCTTTGTACTTGGAAATGATTACAAACTTATTTTCACATTCATTCCGAATAAAGCGAATGTTTATATTTTAAAAAATGATGTAATAGAAAATGTATTTAAAAACAGGTTACGCTATGTTGAAAAAACCTATCGGCAAATCTTCGAAAAAAAACTTACTAAATCCGGTTTAATTTTTAACAATGTTAAAGATTATTTAAAAAGCAATTATTATTTATTCGGAAAAAATTATACCGCTTATGTCTTAAAAATATTAAACATAAAAGAAAACGATGCTTTCAATGATGATATAAAAAATAAAATTGATTTTGAATTTGAAAAATTAATTAAATCATTTACCAAACCTGAATATTTAATTTATAAAAGTGAAGCGGAAATCAATCCATCGCTGGTTAATTTAAATCCTGGAACTGAATTTGTCAGCAGTAAATACAATGATATAAACGAACTCATAAATGATTACTTAAAATATTCATTTCAGGGTCAGAGGCTTACATCCGTAAAGGAACACTTAACGGATAATTTCGAAAAAATCAGTCTGAACATTGAGAAGAAAATAAAAAGCATTGAAAAGCAGATTGAGAATTCAGAAAATTCATTGCTTTATAAAACTTACGGCGATATTATTTTATCCAATAGCGGTAAGATTTCTAAAGGCGATAAAATTTATGAATCCATAGATGAATCTGCAAAGGAAAGAATCCGCATTCCTCTGAATCCCGCTCTCAAAGCATCAGATAACGCGCAGAAATATTATGATAAATATAAACGCCAGAAGAATTCAATTTTATTATTGCAAAATAAAATGAAAGCACTTCGTCTGGAAAAAGAAGAGAACGACAGGAAGTTTAAAGAAATTGAATTGAACACTGAATTTAAAGAATTAAAGAAAATGGAAAAGAAACAAATTACGGAAGAAGAAGATGAAACTACGGGGCTGTTCAGAAAATTTATTTTAAATGAAAGCTTCGAAGTGTGGGTAGGGAAAAACAGTGCTTCAAACGATTTGCTCACGATGAGATATTCGGCGCAGAATGATTTATGGTTTCACGTTCGCGGTGCAAGCGGCTCTCATACGGTTTTGAAAAAGAATAATAAAAACGAAATCCCCGATAAAAAAATAATTGAAACAGCGGCTTCCATTGCGGCATATTACAGCAAAGCGAGAAATGCAACAAGTGTTCCCGTTGCATATTGCGAAAGAAAATTTGTAAAAAAGAAAAAAGGATTCAAAGAAGGCTCGGTCGTTATGGAGCGTGAAAAAGTTATTTTTGTAAAACCCACCCTGCCGGGGGATGTTTCTTAATTAATTATCCAAAAAATTGTCATTCCCGCGCACGCGGGAATCCAGACGAAACATTAGGGTTCTATACTCAAATTAAAACTCCTTATTTATTAATTCTTCTTAATCCGCAATTCAAAAGTAATAGCAAAATTATGTATAGCCATATAATTCCGTCGATTAGAAATGTCAAAAGTATAAAATGTTAATTCATTTCCGCACTCATTTTTTCTTTTCCTTAAATAAATCATAATTCTTCTTTTCCTATCTAATCCTATCATACTTCAATGTATTTTGAAATATTTATCAGTTAATTTGACATTTTGGTCAGTTGAATCATTCCTTTGTAAAGATGACCTAAAATTTCGCTAATTTAACCCTTTCCGGTGGCGGAAAGCATTAACTATACGGCGGAACGTCTTAACTTAGTGACGGAACGTGTTAACTACACGGCGGAACGTGTTAACTACAC
>PNBM01000273.1:3994-6412 GCA_003135995.1 Ignavibacteriota bacterium
GGGGGATGATTCTAACCAACTATATTAATTCCTACATATTGATTGGTCTGTATTATTTTGAAATATTTTTATTTTGCTTTATTTAATGTAATCGAATTAATTAATTCTTTCTTTTCCAATTTTTGTCAATTTATTAATTTCTAAAATGGTCTTACTCATTNNCATCCCCCCTTAATCCCCCCTTCGAAGGGGGGAAATAAGGATTTCTTCCGATTCCCTAAACCTCCATTGGGAACGAATATCTATATTAGTAAGTTGATTTTATTAGTTGGAATATTGAATTTCCAGCTACGAATCAACCTAAAACCCTTCTCCGATTCGTTTGCTCTGCAAAAGTAAGTAATAGATTCTTTAAAGTAATTATCCTCATTTGTAAAAATTAACAAAGAATTGTGGATTAATAAAATATAAGATTAACAAAAAATATAAATGAGTCTCATCATATTACTTATATTGTCTACTAAATACAGTTATGTTATAAAAAGATATTAATATAATGAATAATTTAAATTACAAAATTTTTATATTCCTTTTATTCTTCATTTTTTCGAGTGGAATTATTTATTCCCAGCAACCACAATTAATTTGGTCTGCAAGATATAATAGCCCCGTTAATGGAGACGATAGATCTATGGATATGGTTTTAGATAGTATTGGGAATATTTATGTAACTGGTCTCGACGCTGGAATTCCTAATTCATTTCCTGGAGTTGTAACAATAAAATATAATAATTTAGGACAACAAATATGGTTAAGACGATTCACGGATAGTATGAATATTATTTCTACTCCAAATAAAATAAGAGTTGATAGCAAAAATAATGTATATGTTCTTGGTAATGAATCAAAGGGATTCCTTGTGAAATATGATTCCGGGGGAGTATTCAAATGGAAAAGAGATTATCTTGGCACAAATGGTTTTGCAGACCTATCAATCGATAAAAATGGAAATATCTATGTTGCTGGTGGTTCTCAATTATCAAATCCATATGGCGATATACTTTTAATAAAATATAATTCTTTAGGTGATACAGTCTGGTCAAAAAGATTTAATATTTCATATTTAGGAGCCGGAGCAAGTTCTATTTGTTTAGATGATTCAAATTATGTATACATAACGGGTGCTGTTACAATGATTTCTTCAATAGATACTGTGGGTGTTTTTTGTACTATGAAATATGATTCACTTGGTGTTATGAAATGGGTAAGATATTTTAAAAGTAGCATCCCTAAAAGAGATTGCCTTGCATTTAAAATTAAAGGGGACAAAATAGGTAATATTTATGTAACAGGAGTTATTGAAGATAATACTCATTATGATGATTTTTGCACAATAAAATATACAGGAGATGGAATTCAAAAATGGGTTAATATGTATAGTGGTATAATTTACGGAGGCGGTTCACCTTTAGATATGGCTGTTGATTCTATTGGAAATGTTTATGTAACAGGTCAAAGTCCGGATACTATGTCATCATATTATTCATGTGCAACAATTAAATATGACACCGCAGGTAATCAAAAATGGGTTAGAAGATATCCAAGTGATCTGTACGGTAGCTATTTCCCTTCGTCATTATTTTTAGATAAGTATAATAATTGCTATATTACCGGAACATTTTTTACAATTAAATATGATGTAAACGGAAATCAGAAATGGGCTTTAAATAACTCAGACCCTCAATCAACTTACAGATACAGAGGAGTAAAGGTTATTATTGATAGAAGTAATAATATGTTTATCACAGCTACAGGTGCCGGTAATGTAGGGAGTACTGGGGATATTTTAACTTTAAAATATAATCATACAACAAATATTAATAACTACGGTTCGCAAAATTATAATTACAAATTATATCAAAATTACCCGAATCCGTTTAATCCCGTAACAAATATTAAGTATCAAATTCCAAGAAGTTCAAATGTGAAATTAATTGTTTATGATATTCTCGGGAAAGAGATTGCAAAGCTTGTTGACCAAAAACAAAATGCCGGAAGTTATGAAACACAATTTCCCGATTATCAATTTTCCAATAACCAATTACCGAGCGGAGTTTATTTTTATTCGCTATTTATTGATGGCGTGAGATTGGATACGAAAAAATTAATTTTGTTGAAATAAGGATTTTTTTTAATCTGGATGGAATATTGTGTAAAGAGCATATTCAACTCCTTCGGAGTTGGGGGATAACGGCGGATAAATTGTTATAAATATTCAACCCCTTCGGAGTTGGGGATAACGACGAATAATTTTCTACAAATATTCAACTCAACGGAGTTGAGGAATAACTACGGATAATTTTTATAAATATTCAACTCCTTCGGAGTTGGGGATAACGGCGGATAAATTGTTATAAATATTCAACTCCTTCGGAGTTGGGGAATAACGGCGGATAATTTTCTACAAATATTCAACTC
>PNBM01000273.1:6479-6754 GCA_003135995.1 Ignavibacteriota bacterium
ATATTATGTATATATTTTAACAAACGAAGCTAATACTGTCTTTTATACAGGAGTCACAAATGATATTATTCGTAGAATCGTTGAACATAAAATAAAAATTCATAACGGCTTTTCAAGCAAATATAATGTAACAAAACTTGTATATTATGAACATTTTACCGACGTACATAATGCAATTGAAAGAGAAAAGAAATTAAAGAAATGGAACAGGGAATGGAAATGGAGATTGATTAGAAAAGCCAATCCCGGATTTCGTGATTTGATTTATGATTTTG
>PNBM01000162.1 GCA_003135995.1 Ignavibacteriota bacterium
GTCATTCCCGCGAATGCGGGAATCCATAGGAATCAAACGGTTTAAGAACGTTCCCAAACAGGAGTTTGAGAACGAGACGAAAAACAAAAAGAATTAAATAAAAAAAATGAAAAAAGACATTATCTTAGCCGGTGTCGGAGGACAGGGAATTCTCACAATTGCAGCAACTATCGGATTAGCCGCAGTCGAAGCCGGTATGTTTCTTAAACAAGCAGAAGTGCACGGTATGAGTCAGAGGGGCGGAGATGTGCAATCACATTTACGACTTTCGGACAAAGAGATTGCATCAGACCTGATACCATTTGGTAAAGCAGATATGATAATTTCTGTAGAGCCGATGGAAGCTCTCCGTTATTTGCCAATGCTATCCCCCGAAGGATGGATAATTACTAATACAAAACCCTTCATCAATATTCCGAATTATCCTGAATACGATAAGCTGATTCTTGAAATCGAAAAGCAGCCTCAATATATTGCTTTGGATGCAGACAAAATCGCAAAGGAACTCGGCTCGCCACGCTCAGCAAATATTGTTATTCTCGGTGCCTCAATTCCATTTCTCGAAATCGAATACAGCAAACTGGAAAATTCTTTAAATAAATTATTTTCAAGAAAAGGCGAAGCAGTATTAAAGAAGAATCTCGATGCTATGAAAGCAGGAAAAGAATATACCGAAAAACATATGAATGTTATTGTGTAAATTAATAAGAAATTGAAACTTATAATTATAAAAAAGAGTTAATTTATTTAACTCTTTTTTATTATAAGTATGAAAAAAATATTATTCCTTTTTACATTATCATTATTACTCTGCTCAAATCTGTTTTCACAATGGATTAACAAACCAACCAACACTTTTTTTGATTTTTTCGATTGTCATTTTATTAATGTAAATACGGGTTATGTAGTTGGATATGGAAATACAATACTTAAAACTATTGACGGCGGAAATAACTGGATAAATTTGTCATTTCCTACAACAGCAAACAATATAAACTGTGTTTTCTTTTTCGATGCTAATACAGGATTCATCGGTTCAACAAACGATACTATTTTAAAAACTACAAACGGTGGCATAAATTGGTTGAACATTTCCGCGATAGGATTCCAATCGAATAAAATTACTTTTGTTAATCAAAATACCGGCTGGGCTGCAGGTTTTAATTCTATTGCAAAAACTACGAATGCAGGAATGAACTGGATTATGAAAAATATTAATTCAAACGGAAGTTTGTTTTTTATAAATGAAATGACGGGATGGACTGCTGATTATAATTCTGGTAGTTCTACGATTTATAAATCGACCGACGGAGGAAATGCGTGGAATTCACAAAGAATTAATCCGGATTTTAAAATTATATATGCATTTTATTTCCTCGATGCCAATACAGGCTGGGCTGTGGGATACAGGGAAAATATTTTGAAAACCACTGACGGAGGTTCAAACTGGACAACGCAAAGAGATATTGCCGGAGGAGCCGGATTATATTCAGTTTATTTTGTAAATCAAAATACAGGCTGGATTGCAGGTGATTTTAATTTCGGAGGCGGCTCGGAAGTATTATACACGACCAACGGCGGCGATATCTGGATTGAAAATTTTTTATCTGTTAATGCGGGAAGATTATCAAAAGTACAGTTTGTGAATTCATATACAGGTTATATGGTAGGTCAATACGGAAGTGTATTCAGAACGGATAATACAGGCGGCTTAACAAATATTAATGTGAACACCGAAAACATTCCGCAAAATTATGAACTTAAACAAAATTATCCGAATCCATTTAATCCGCAAACTAATATAAATTATTCATTAAAAGAAAATGGATTTGTTACTTTGAAAATATTTAATATTTTAGGTAGGAAAATTGTTACACTTGTAAATGGTACGCAAAATGACGGTAATTATAAAATAAGTTTCGATGCAGATAAATATTCGATTTCGAGCGGCATTTATTATTATGAATTGAATGTAAACAATTTTCACTCCGTGAAAAAAATGATTTTAATAAAATAATTAATTTAAAAAATATGTTTGGCAATCTTTTTGAAGGTCCACATCTTATCCTGATACTATTAGCTATCATGATTTTATTCGGTTCGAAAAAAATCCCTGAGTTCATGCAGGGTTTATATAAAGGAATCAAGGAATTTAAAAAAGCGACACAGGATATTCAGGACGGTATAAAAAATTCAACCGAAGATAAAAAAGTCTAACCCTGATATAAAATACGCTCGTTTTCTGAACCATACTTATTAATCGTAATTAATATCTTATTTATCCTTTTCTAATGTCTAATGGTCATTCTTTCCGCTTATTGGAAAAATAATGCCATATAATTTCCGCCCCAAAATCGTTAATTTTGTATGATGATTATTTAAATAAAAGGAATATTAATGGGCATAATGAACAAGATTTGGGAAAATGCTAAAGTAAAAAAGAAAACAATCGCATTACCCGAAGGAAGTGAACCCCGCACTTTAAATGCCGCAAAAAAATTAACGCAAGAGGGACTTGCCGAAATAATTTTAATTGGAAATATCGATGAAATAAATTCTTCAGCGAAGCTTGAAAATATTAATATCGATAATTTCAAAATCATAGAGCCGTCGAAATCAGAATTTTTTGATTCATACATAAATTCTTATTACAACCTTCGTATGAACAAAGGCATTACTCCCGGTGAGGCAAAATCTGCTATTTCTGACCCGATTTATTTTGCAACTATGATGGTGAAAAACGGAGATGCTGACGGAATGGTGTCCGGTGCAATACATTCTACCGGAGACTTGTTGCGACCTGCTCTACAAATTATAAAAACTGCGCCCGGTATTTCAATTGTGTCGAGTTGTTTTGTAATGGAACTTCCAAATTCTACGTTTGGAGAAAATGGAATATTATTGTTCGCAGACTGTGCCATTAATCCGAATCCGAATGCTGAAGAACTTGCATCGATTGCAATTGCAACAGCTTCAACCGCCAAATCACTTTGCAATATTGAACCGCGTATTGCTATGCTTTCATTTTCAACTAAAGGAAGCGGTAAACACGAGTTGGTTGATAAAGTTATCGAAGCAACAAGGATTGCAAAGGAAAAAGCACCGGATTTATTAATCGATGGCGAACTCCAACTCGATGCGGCGATTGTTCAGAAAATTGGTGAAATGAAAGCACCCGGCAGTCACGTTGCGGGAAAAGCAAATGTTTTAATATTTCCCGACCTGCAATCAGGAAACATCGGATATAAACTTGTTCAGCGTCTTGCAAATGCAAATACAATCGGACCAATCAGCCAGGGCTTTGCAAAACCCGTGAATGATTTGTCCCGCGGATGCAGCGTGATGGATATTGTAAACGTAGTGGCAATTACATCATTGCAAGCAGGCTAATACAAAACGGGTTNNTCTTTATCGGGACGGGAATCCAGAAGTAACATATGGTTCTTTAATTTTCTCAAATAATATTTTAACTTGATTCAATCTCAATATAATTTTTTTTGTAACACTCAAACAATTTCAAATGAAAATTCTTGTACTTAACTGTGGCAGTTCATCATTAAAGTTTCAACTGCTCGATATGAAAAACGAAACTGTACTTGCAAAAGGCTTACTCGAAAGAATCGGTGAAGAAGGCTCGGTATTGACCTGGTGTAAAGAAGATAAAATTAAAATAAAAATAAAAAATAACGTTGTTGACCATACTCAAGCCGTGCAACTCGTGTTTAATGTTTTAATCGATGATGGTGTGATACAAAGTCTTGATGAAATTTCCGCAATCGGACATCGTGTTGTTCACGGTGCCGAAAAATATTCCGGCTCTGTTTTAATTACCGAGGATGTTGTAAATGCATTAATCGAATTTACTTTCTTCGCTCCTTTGCACAATCCTGCAAATGTAAAAGGTATTCGCGCCTGTCAGGCTTTACTTCCCTACGTTCCTATGGTTGGTGTGTTCGATACGGCTTTCCATCAGACAATTCCTGATTACGCTTATATGTATGCACTCCCTTATGAATTATATAAAAAATATCATATCAGAAGATATGGCTTTCACGGAACATCACACAGATACGTTTCTCAGATTGCTGCNNAAGTATGGGTCATACACCTGTCGGCGGATTGATTATGGGAACGCGCTGCGGCGATGTTGACCCGTCATTAATTCCGATTCTTGAAAATCAGGAACATCTTACTGCTGATGAAATTGATAACCTGATGAATAAAAAATCAGGCATACTTGGAATCTCAGGTGTTAGCAATGATTTCAGAGATGTCGAAGATGCTTTTTCACACGGTAATAAAAGAGCAAAGCTGGCACTCGAAATGTTTGATTACCGCTTGAAGAAATTTATCGGCTCTTATGCAATCATAATGGGCGGAGTGGATGCGCTTGTATTTACGGCAGGTGTCGGAGAAAACTCGCCCGAAACAAGATACGAAGCTTGTAAGAATCTTGAATTCCTTGGCGTACTTCTTGATGAAGAAAAAAATAAACAAACCCGCGGAAAGCTTGCTGAAATTAATAAACCCGAATCAAAAGTGAAAATATACGTTATCCCGACCAACGAAGAATTAATGATTGCAAGAGATACAAAAGAAATTATCA
>PNBM01000063.1 GCA_003135995.1 Ignavibacteriota bacterium
CAAAAAAAAACTTCAAAAGCCATAATGACTTTTGAAGTTTTTAAATATCCTTCTAATCGAAAACAACTTTATTTATTTTCGCTGCTATTACTTTCTTCCTTTTTTGGTTCTTTCTTAAATGTTTCGTTAGTCTTTTCTTCTCTGATATATTCTCTTCCCTTCTTTTCCGGTTGATTATCATAAGTCTTGGGAGGAGTATATGTTCCTGTATTGTTATTCGTATTTACTTTTGGTGCGACATAGGTTCTTGTAGTTCTTCTTCTTGAATGTCTGCGTGAACGTTTATTTCTTTTGGAATATTTACTTTTTTTCCCGTATTTCTTCGAACCCTTTTTTGAGGTTCTTTTAGAATATCTTTTGGAAGTTTTTGACCTTTTAGTGGTCTTTCCGTACTTCTTACTCAATTTCTTGCTTGAAGTTTTCTTTTTCGTTGAAGATTTTTTACCCGTGTTTTTTTTATTCTTGCTTGATTTTCTCCCGGATGAACGTTTCTTCTTTGTGTTTTTTCTTTTACCCTTTTTCTTTTTATCTTGCGACTTAGAAGTCTGTTCAGTTTTCAAATTACCCTTTTGAGGATTTGTTCCTGCCTCATTACGGACTGTGAAACCAAACACACTGCTAATGAAAAAAGATGTAACAATTAAAAACACCAATAGATTTTTCTTTGGCATTATTACTCCTTTTTAAAATTATTTCAAAGAATATCTTCCGCCAAAGTTAACCTAATCAGATTAAAAAAACAATTCAATCTTTTATCAGCAATTCAATATTTTTGTTGTAGATTATGATATATCTAATCTTTTTATCTATTTTTTCAGTGAGATAGAATTTCCTTTGATAAATTCTTCTGTTTTTGTTTTTTGTTTTTTGTATCTTTTTGCCTTGAAACGCTGAATAATAAATGCGATTTTTGTATATAATATTTTTAACATAAATATCTGAATGGAACGTATTTTAAAGCATCCTATCTTACAAAATATCCCCGATAGAAAAAGCATAACATTTTACTTTAACGGAGAAAAACTCACTGGTTTTGAAGACGAGCCTGTTTCATCCGCATTATTCGCTAATAGTATAAAACAATTTTCAATTCACGAAGTCGGAGATGCACCTCAGGGTATATTTTGTGCCAATGGACAATGTTCGCATTGCACTTTGATAATCGATGGTGTTCCGCTTAAATCATGCATAACTCCTTTGAAAGAAGGAATGGATATAAGAACATTAATTCATCTTCCAAAATTACCCGATGATGATACAGCATTTACGAATTTCGAAATTAAGAATTTGAAATGTGATGTATTGGTTGCAGGCGGCGGTCCTTCAGGTTTAACTTCTTCTATCGAACTTGCAAAACTCGGATTTTCCGTGATACTTGTCGATGACAAAGAAAAATTAGGCGGTAAGCTTTTACTCCAGACACATAAATTTTTTGGCTCGATAGAAGACTGCTATGCAGGAAAGCGTGGAATTGAAATTGCAGAACTTCTCGAAAAAGAAATTAAATCTTATCCGAATATAAAAGTTTTTACAAATTCATCCATAGTTGCTTTATATAAAGATAAAAAAGCCGGACTTTTTATTAATAACAAAAATTATGCAATCGTTGACTTCGCCGGATTGGTTGTATCGGCAGGAGCACGGGAAAAAAATCTTATATATCCGGGAAATGATTTGCCGGGAGTTTACNNAGGTGCTTTTCAAACTCTTGTCAACAGGGATTTAATTAAAGCTTCTGAAAGAATTTTTATTATTGGAAGTGGAAACGTTGGATTGATTGCGGCTTATCATGCTTTGCAAGCCGGTATGACGGTTGTAGGAATTGCAGATATTCTTGAAGATGTTTCGGGCTACAGGGTTCATAGTGATAAAATTAAAAGAATGGGAGTGCCGATTTATCTAAAGCACACAGTTTTGACTGCAGAAGGAAATGGTAAAGCTGAAAGAGTTACAATTGCTGAAGTTGATGAAAATTATAANNGCTACTCGAAACTGCAAAAACATTTGCAATCGATACTTTATTAATAGCCGTTGGTTTAACTTCCATCGATGAATTTTATAATACTGCACTTCAATACGGAGTGAAAGCTGTCAAGACAGGCGATGCGGATGAAATAGCAGAGGCTTCATCGGCTATGTTCGGCGGTAAAATCGCCGGGATGCAGCTTGCAAAAATGCTCGGAAAAGATATTGAGATTAATAAAGAGTATTTTGAAAAAAGTGAAATTCTGAAATCCAAGCCGGGAAAGATTTATTCAGAGCCTGTTATCGAATTAAATGAAAAATATACTCCGATACTTCATTGTTACCAGGAAATTCCCTGTAACCCATGTACATCGGTTTGCCCTTCAGGTGCAATAAAACTGAATGAAGCGCTCGGAAATATTATGGATTTACCATATTATGATGGTGAATGTTCAAGATGCGGGCAGTGCATTGCGGTTTGTCCGGGTCTTGCAATTTCTCTTGCAAAAAAATTATACGGTGATTTTGCGGAAGTAGTTTTGCCTCACGAGTTTCTTCCTAAGTTCAGTTCAAATGATTTTATTCCGCTTACGGATACTGATGGGAAATATCTTGAAAAAGGCGAAGTGATGAAAATAAATTACAGTAAAAAATATAAAACGTATTTAGTAACTCTGAAGGTAAGCGTTCAGAATGCTACGAAGATAGCAGGAATAAGAGTTCAGGATGAAGAAAAAACTTTTCCGTTACCGGAAGCAAAATAT
>PNBM01000330.1 GCA_003135995.1 Ignavibacteriota bacterium
CACATCCGTCCAAAATAAACAAAAAAATAGGACTAAGTAATAACCTGCAAAATAATATTGAAGGTTATATTTTTAATTTACCATAATTAAAAAACTTAGCCCTATGATAAATATTACTTTATTTGCACAAATTATTCAATTACTAAATAGAAGCGAATTTAAAACACTTGTCAATAAGTATCAGACTGATAAATATACAAAAGGTATTAATACCTGGACGCATTTTGTGTCTATGTTGTTCTTTCAATTTGCTCATGCAAATTCCTTAAGTGAAATTTCTAATGGATTAAAAGCAACCAGCGGAGATTTGAATCATTTAGGGATACAAAAGAAGGTTCCGTGTAAATCTTCATTATCATATATAAACGAGCATAGGAGTTGGGAATTTTTCAGGGATTATTATATAAGTTTATATAAAACTTTTACGAATGAGGGGAACTTCAAACAAATACAATTTAAAATAAAGCGAAAGATATATTTACTGGATTCTACAACTATAACATTATGTTTGAGTTTATTTGACTGGGCAAAATACAGGACAGCAAAGGGAGCCATAAAATTACATATGTTGCTTGATTATGACGGATTTCTGCCGAGTTTTATAAATGTAACGACAGGGAAAGTAGCAGATGTAAAAGAAGCAAGAAGAATATCAATACCGGCAAATAGTGTAGTTGTTGCTGATAGAGCTTATGAAGATTATAAATTACTTTCAAAATGGGATAACTCGGGGATTAAATTTGTAATAAGAATAAAAGAAAGTACCGGTACAATAGGAATGAAAGAAAATCCATTGCCCGAAGGAAAGAATGAAAATATCTTAATTGATGAAAAAATCATCTTAGAGAATGAAGAAACGAGAGAAAAATATCCAAATCAACTAAGAAGGGTTGTAATATACGATAGAAAAAACGATAATACAATAATACTGGTAACTAATAATTTTACTTGGACAGCAAGGACAATATCGGAGCTTTATAAAGGGCGATGGAATATAGAAGCTTTTTTTAAAATGTTAAAACAACAATTAAAAATCAAAACATTTATAGGAACAAGCCTCAATGCCGTTATGATACAGATTTGGACAGCAATGACAACAATATTACTAATGAAATACCTAAAACAACGTGGAAAATACAACTGGAGTATGTCTAACTTGATAGCTTTCTTAAGAATGGGTTTGTTTTTAAAACTTAATTTACAGCAATGGCTTGATAAACCGTTTAAACCTCCGGATGAAATAGGAGAAGACAAGCTGCAAACAAAATTATTTGAACAGAAATAGGGGGGTCTGTTTTTAATTCTAATTAAATATGTCCAAAAAAGTCGATATTCTAAAAAATATTAAATAATTAATTTAGTTCCATTTTTATTTTGGACAGCTGTGTCCGCGATTACGTAAATCAAAGGAACAAAACCAATCTAAACAATCACCAATTGCTCTAATCAGTGTAATCAGTGTAATCAAAATAATCAGCGATTAAAACCCTATCTTTAGATTCATAAACATATTCCTCTCCGCAGCCGGTATCCAGTAAGGAATTCCATAGCTGTCTACATTTCCCGTTGTTTCATATAACACATCGAAAATATTATTCACTTTCAATGATGCTTCAAATGATTTAAAATATTTATTCAGCATTTTACTGTTTAGTATCGGAATTAAATCTATCGTTACTCCCGCATTAAATACAGTATAAGGATTTATAAACTTGTCCACATATCCCGGAACATTTCTCGCGTCCGGATTTTTTCTTTCGTTCTCGGAGTTATCAAGATACTGTTTTCCTATATGCTGCATGCTTATAAAAAATCCAACTCCGAAATCAGTATAATAATTTAAAGAAAGGTTTCCGATTAATTGAGGACTTAATAATATTTTATTACCTGAATAATCATTTCCGTAAATCACATTTCCGAGCGAATCTGCTCCTGCAACTTCCCTGTAATCCTGAAAGAAATTGTCGGATAGAGTTAAATTACCTGTCAGAGTCAAAGGTGAAACGGGTTTCAAATTTTTAATATTTTTAAACGGAGAAAATTCAAATTCGAATTCAATACCTTCGTGTATAGATTTCCCTGCATTACCGTTTATAGGTTGACCGACATTATCGAGCTGACCATTATTTATTATTTCATTTTTGAAATTCATGAAATATAAATTCAGGTTTGATTTTAAAACATTCGATGAATAGCTTAACCCTGCTTCGTAATCCTGCATCTCTTCAGGTTTAACCAACGGGTCTGAATAAATATTATTTACTGTATCGACAATCCTGAAATTTGGTTTTGAGCCAAGATTTTCGGCATCGTAAATATCTTTAAGCCTCGGTTCCCTTTTTGCCATTGAAAAATTTACGAATGCTCTGAAATTATTATTGAAGTTATAATTAAGTCCCGCCCTTGGAGTTAAAAAACTATAATCTACACTGAAGTTATAATTATTGAATTCGTTATTTTCGATTGTATATTTATTATAGGCAAATTGTAATCCAGCCATCAATGACAGTTTTTTATTAACGTTGTAAATTTCATTTGCATAAGCTGACGCCGTTGTTTTTTTACCGTTGAAATAATAATACCTGTAATTGTCAGGAGTGCCCGATGGCAATGCATCTCCGAATGTCACATCACCGTAATGCTCCGACTTATGTAACCTTAATTCACCACCGACTACAAGATTCCCTTTTTCATTCAGATGATTCCATTGAACTTTCGGGTACCAACCGTAATCATTATTATTCACATACAAATTTGTTACTATATCACTTCGTACGATTTGATATCCTTTACCGGGTGTATAGGTAAAACTTCCGTCGGGATTGCGTTGATAATAATTCGGATTAAATGTCGTCGTATCCGAGACAAAAAAAGGATTCAACCTGAAATAACTAAAATCATATCCGTATGATGCCGGAAAATTTGTTATAAAATATCCTTCACCGCGCATATAATTGAAAGTATTGGAAATATAAAGATTTTTACTTGCCTGCAAATTAAAAATAAGTTCGTAATGCGGCTGATTATAATTATCAGATTCATTCGGATATGTCAGAAAATTATATTTTCGGTCAATCAATTGATTCCCTGTAACTGAACCATCGAGATAATCTTTTGTAACCCCGAGATACGCAAGGTGATTTTTAATAGGTGAACCGTAAATATTAAATTTTATAATTGAATTTTCACCTAACATTTTTCCGGCACTGAGAAAATATGACCAGTGGTCAGACCATGACTGGTCTCTGTATCCGTCGGTTGAGGTTTTAGAAAATTTTCCGTAAAATCCGAATCCGCTCTCTGTCAGACCGGATGAGTATTCCAGTGAGTAACGTTTTGAATTATAATCTCCGAAACCGGAATTTAAATCTATGAATTTCCTTTTAAAATAATCTATGGTTTGCAGATTTAAAACGCCTCCTATACTCGATGAGCCGTACAAAGCAGTGCCGATGCCCCGTTGAAGTTGTATGTTTTCCACAGATGAAGTAATGTCGGATAAATCGACCCAGTATACCTGATGGTCTTCAGCATCATTTTGTGGAGTACCGTTCAGGAGTATGGATATTCTTCTCTGGTCAAACCCGCGAATTGAAAAATATGAATATCCGATGGAGGCGCCTGATTCGGAATATGATGTTACACTTGTGTTCCCGTTTAAGAACATCGGAAGGTCCTGCATCCAGTATTTTCTTTCAATAGTTTCCCTGTTAATATTCTGGAATGTTATTGGTGTGAGCCTTTCTATTCCCCGCAAAGCATCAACTTCGATTGTTTCAGTTTTGTAAATTGCGGAATCTTTTTCTTGTGAATAAACAACCGGTGAATGAAGAAAATAAAATAATTGAAATAATATTAAAACTAAAAAGTATGTTCTGTTTCCATCCCTATTCATTTTAAAACTCCTTTTAAAATAAAAAAACGCTTAAATCTCTTCTGAACCTGAATAAAATGAAAAAATTTAAGCGTTTAAAAATTTATTTGTAGTTTCCTACGACGGCATTATCCGTATCAGGTTCAATGGGTTTTTTCTCAGCCTTCCTTCTGATTTGAGGAAAGCACCCCAACAAATTTCTATTATAAAAGAACTGAATGTAAATTACTTCAATTGATTCGTTTATTCAAGAGAAAAGTATAATAATAATACGGGCTATTTTAATTTTCAAACTTTTTTTTGCAACGCTGGAACTCTGTAACCGGAACAAAAATTCAGAATATTTTACTTTTGAATTTTTTTAAACTAATTTTGTTATTCTAATATATGACTTTTTAGCTACTTAACTTCTTTAACAACCGTGATTCAAAAATTGATTAAGTTTAAAAATATTAAAATTAAGAAAGTGATATTATTTTAGAATTCTAATTGCTATTTTAAAATAACATTAAAATAACTAATAATTTATAAAAAAGATAATATAAAGAAAGGTAATGTATGTCACAAAAAACACCAATTACAGTTGCTTATGGGGACGGAATCGGTCCGGAAATTATGGATGCAACTTTGAAAATTATTGAAGCCGCCGGAGCACAAATTGATATAAACGTAATTGAAGTAGGAGAGCAGGTTTATTTAAAAGGAAATGCGGAAGGAATTGATCCGACTGCTTGGGAAATACTCGATAAAACTAAAGTATTTTTAAAAGCTCCCATAACTACTCCTCAGGGCGGCGGATACAAAAGTTTGAATGTAGCAACAAGAAAAAGACTGGGTCTCTATGCTAACATCAGACCAAGTGTTTCTTATCACCCGTTTATTAAAACAAAACATCCCGTTATGAATCTTGTTATTATCCGTGAAAACGAAGAAGATCTTTATGCGGGAATTGAGTATAAACAAACAAGACAGACTACGCAGGGAATGAAACTTATTACAATACCGGGTTCGGAAAAAATTATAAGGTATGCTTTTGAATATGCAAGAAACAACGGCAGAAAAAAAGTTACTTGTTTTGTAAAAGATAATATTATGAAAATTACCGATGGTCTATTTCATAAAATATTCGATAAAATTGGTGAAGAATATGAAGACATAGAAAAGGAAGTCTGGATTGTGGATGTCGGCTCTGCCAAGCTCGCAACAGTTCCTGAAAAATTTGATGTTATTGTTCTTGAAAATCTTTATGGCGACATTTTATCCGATGTGGTAGCTGAAATGTCAGGCTCTATAGGGCTTGGAGGTTCCGCTAATATTGGGGACCATTATGCTATGTTCGAAGCCATTCACGGCTCTGCTCCGAGAAGAGCAGGCCAGAATTTAGCAAATCCAACAGGACTTTTGCTCGGTGCCGTTCTAATGCTCGTACATATTCAGCAGCATGACGTCGCAACAAAAGTACATAACGCCTGGTTGAAAACCATTGAAGACGGAGTTCATACCTATGATATTTTCAGAGACGGCGTCAGTAAAACAAAAGTCGGAACAAAAGAATTTGCAGATGCGATTATTAAAAGAATAGGACAAAAGCCGGAAGTGCTTCAAGCCGTAGATTATCATCCGCGCGATGATAAAAAAATAATGTCTCAGGCTATTTCAGTCAGTAAGGAAATTAAAGAACTCGTCGGAGTGGATGTGTTCTTAGACTGGGATAAAGGAAGTGCGGAAGACCTTGGTCAAATGCTTACAAAAATTGAGTCACCGGGGCTAAAGCTTACATCTATAAGTAACAGAGGTGCAAAAGTATGGCCTGAAGGATTCAAAGAAACTTTTTGCAGTGACTTGTGGAGATGCCGTTATGAAAAAATTAAAATTGGGGAAATGTTTAAACACCAGAATATTACAGAACTTCTCAATAAACTGTACGATTCAGGGTTTGATTTTGTGAAAACTGAAAATTTATATAATTTCGACGGCGAAAAAGGATATTCTGCGTAAATAGTGATAATCACTGTTTTTTAAGATATTTAAGTTATAATTATAATTAATTTTAAGGCTGCTTTAATGACAGCCTTTTTTTATGCATAAAATTTTCTATTGCAAACGTAACAATGTTTTGTTATGTTCGTATATATTAAAAAGAAACCTTATGGAAACCGAACTAATTTCAAAGAAAGAATTGTTAGACCTGACGGGCATCTCTTATGGCCAGCTTTACAGGTGGAAGAGAAAAAACATCATTCCGGAAGAATGGTTCATTAAAAAATCATCTTTTACAGGTCAGGAAACGTTTTTCCCGAAAGATAAGATATTAGAGCGCATAGGAAAAATTAAAAATATGAAGGATAACTTATCACTCAACGATATTGCAGACATAGTTTCCTTCAGTCCGGTAAATTTAATTTTTTCTAAAGAAGAGCTTCTAAAACGTAACATTGTTTCATCAACGGCTATAGATAATTATATTTCATTTCAAAATTATACAAAAGATTATTTCGGCTTTGATGGAATTCTTTATCTTCATATTCTTGACAAAATTCTTAAATCCGGAGAAATCAATATTGATGAAAGTAAATTAATCATTCAATCTCTCGAAGAGAATCTTGTTAAATTCAAAGAAAAAGATTGTGAGGTTTTTTTCATAAGAAAGTTTGGAATTGCTTCTTGTTTCATCACATCTTATCCAAATGAAATTTATTTCGATAAAGATATAAAATTTATTTATCATACTAATTTAAGAAGTTGCATTGAAGAATTAAAAATAATTTTAAATATAAAGGATTAAAAACAATGGAAGAAAAAAATAAAAATGATTTAAAAGTAAATGGTATTATGACATTGCCGGGAGGTATATTTAATAACGTGAAAATAAACGGTCAGCTCGCACTGACAAGCGATCTTGAGTGCAGTGAGTTTTATGTAAATGGAATATTAACCGTAACCGGAAATTTAAAAGCCGGAAAAGGAAAAGTCAACGGCAAAGCCTGCTTCAAAGGAGATGTTGAAGCCGATGCCTTCTATATACTCGGCAAAACCGATATAACCGGTAATTCCAAAATAAACGATTTAAAAGTAGAAGGTCAGCTTGAATCATCGGGAAATCTTTTAGCAAATGACATAAACATATTCGGTGAAGTAACAGTTAAAGGTGACTGCAACGCAGAATTATTTAAATCGAAAGGAGCCTTTTCGATTGGCGGGTTATTAAATTCGGGAACCGTAGATGTCGAATTGCATGGAAAATGTTCTGCAAATGAAATCGGCGGAGAACAAATAAAGATAGTAAAGGGAACAGATTATTATTTTAAAAAACTAGTTAAATCGATTTTTAATCCCTTTAATTTATTCGATGGGTATTTAACAATTAATACAATCGAGGGTGACGAAATTTATCTTGAAAATACAAAAGCAAAGATAGTTCGCGGAGATAAAGTCAAAATTGGGCCTAATTGCGAAATCGGAATAGTCGAATTTAAAAACAAATTCGAGTTAAACGATAAATCAACTGTCACGGAAAATAAAAAAATCTGAAAAATATACAAATCCGTATATTTTTTAAATGAATTTATTGAATACTAATTACATTTATTTTGTTCTATATATAAAAATAAAATCATGAACAAACTATCAAATGAACAAATTTCGAGTTCTTTGAAAAAGCTTAAAGGCTGGGAATTCAAAGACGGGTCAATTAAGAAATCATTTAAAACAAAAGGATTTCCTCAGACAATGGGACTGGTTTCATCTATCGGTGCTCTTTGCCAGCAATTTGACCATCATCCGGATTACCTGACACTTAAATATGCCGAGATTGAAGTGGCATTTTCAACTCACGATGCCGGAGGTATTACTGACAAAGATATTGAAATCGCAAAAGCTATAGAAGATTTATAAAGAATAGTTTTTGGAATGTTTCTTTGTAACCATTTTACCTTCTTTACGTTTAATAATAAACATCGGATTACGATGTAAAATAATAACTTATTTATATTTTAGTTCTGTCAATTACAAATTCAGAATAATATTTAATTTTTGAATATTATTTGATATTTATCAATTTTATTTTTCAAAATGAAATTATTTATATTTTTGTTTATTGTGTGTTTTATCAGTTATCCTTTATACACACAATCACAGGATACATTGAAAAACAAGTCTGTGAAAATATCAGGTTATATTAAGGGTGAAAATGCAAAACCAATCGAAGGCGCGAATTTAGTTATTGAAAAAAGTATAGATGGTACTTCAACGGACAGCACCGGTTTTTTTGAATTTGAAACCTCAAAATCGGGTGAACAGATTCTGTTAATAACTGCTTTGGATTATACAGAACGCCGAGAAAATATTGAAATTAAAGATAAAGATATTCAGTTGAATATCAATCTTGTAAAGACAAATATTACTACTGATGAAATTGTAGTTACTGCAAGTTCGTTTACGTCGGGACAGAATTCGCAGGTAACTCTTACACCTCTTGAGATTGTACGTATTCCCGGGGCTGATGCTGACTTATACAGGGCTATCACGACTTTTCCGGGTTCTAACCAGGTCGACGAAGGCAGCAGAATTTCAGTGCGGGGCGGAGACCCCGATGAGGTGCTTACTGTTCTCGATCAGGCATCGTTGTATAACCCGTTTATTTTCGATGATGATTTTAATACATCTTCATTTTCAACAATCAACCCGTGGGGACTTAAAGGAATTAACTTTTCGAGCGGAGGGTTTTCTTCCAAATTTGGAAACGTTCTTTCGGCAATACTCGATTTGAAATCTTATGATATGCCGCAAACGAATGGTCTGTTTGCAATTTGGGGTTTGGCTAATGTAGGACTTTCCGGTTCTTACATAAACAAAAAAAACTCTTTCGGAGCAACTTTCGATATAGCGGAAACTTATTTGAAACCATATTTTCTTCTGAATCCGCAGCACGGAGATTTTTCACCTTTTCCGACTTCGACAGTAGCAGGCGGAACTCTTTCATATAAATTAAATAAAACAAGTCTGTTTAAATTTTATGCCAATTATTCGGGCGATAATATCGGTGTTAAAAGCGATGTTCCGACGTACTCAGGTTTCTATAATAATAAAACTGATAATTTTTTTACAAATCTTGTTTTTTCGACAACGCCGTCTTCTGTGAGCTTCTTGAGTTTGAGCGCATCATTCAGTTCCTTTAATAAACATTTTAACTTCGGAATCGTTGACAACACTTCAAAAGATATTTACTCGAAACTCAGAGCCGATTATTCAATTCCCCTTGCAGCCAGGATTGATTTAAATGCCGGAGCGGAATATGAATACAGCGGATTTAAAAGCAATGGAGTCTTTCCTTTATATTTTTATAACATAAGACCAACGGCTCCTTCATTTTCTATTGATGCAAATAATAATACAGGCAGGTTCGGAGCTTATGCAGAAACAGAACTGAAATTCATAAAGAATTTTTATATTCAGACCGGCTTAAGAAGTGATTATCATACACTTTCCAAACAGGCGGTAGTTGATCCGAGATTTTCTATAGTATATAAAATTTCTGAAACAAGTTTCTTAAAAGGTGCAACGGGAATTTATCATCAGTTCACTACTTTGAATAATTATCTGTTGGGCGGAGATACTTTATTAAAGCCTGAACAGGCAACACATTATATTCTCGGTTACGAATATAACAGAGATAATGATTACATCTTCAGAGTTGAATCCTATTACAAAGATTATAAAAATCTTGTTTCATCTTCAACGGATTTCGGATATCTTATGGGCTCGAACGGTGAGGGATATGCAAAAGGAGTCGATGTGTTTTTAAAAGTACGTGTTAAACCAAAATTCACAGGTTGGATATCGTATGCGTACACAGATTCAAAAAGGAGGCCTTCCGCAGGTCAGCCCTTGCTTTCGGCGAATTATGATATCACGCACAGCGTGTCGGTTGTAACAAGCTATAATATTTCCGATTATTTTACGGTCGGAGCATCCTTAAAGATGTCAACGGGTAAACCATACACTCCGGTGGACGGAAGTGTGTTCGATTCAACTCAAAATGCATATATACCTTTTTATGCAAATTTTAATTCTGACAGGTTTCCGACATATCATAGAATTGACTTGAATGCACAATATATATTTTCAATGTTTGGTAAATTCGCTGTTTTTTTCGTAGCATTTAATAATATTTTAAATAACAATAATCTTTATTCATATACTTATAGTTCAGATTATAAAACAAAAATACCGTTATATTCGAACAATTCCAGAATGATTTATTTCGGAATCGGGTTACAATTGTAAAGATATTTTATAAGTTTGACATGCTTTACCCTCCTTC
>PNBM01000322.1 GCA_003135995.1 Ignavibacteriota bacterium
AAAGCCGGATGGTTTTCCTTCCGGCTTTTTTTATTTGTATTCAGAAACAGCCAACCGGGTTATGCACGATTCGCATTAAACCGATTGAAGAGATTGATAAAATTTGGCGGAGGTGCATTGTTAGGAGATATTTAAGGAAGTATTGAGTTTAAAATCACTAATATCGTTGGAGATTTGCTTAGACAAATAGTATGTTTTAGATAAAAAAAGATTTTATTGAAATACAATTCTATAAAAATATTTATTATTAAGTTGTAATATTAAGAAAATGTTGCTACTTTTGTAAAAAAAGTAGCACCCTAAAATGAACAAATTAAAAAGATTTGGCGTCTCGGTTGAAAGCGAACTTATATCTCAATTCGACAAACATATTTCGTCGCTTAAATATAAAAACAGGTCGGAAGCTATCAGGGATATGATAAGGAGTAAACTCTCTGAAAACAAATTACAGAATATTAATTCAGAGGCATTCGGAATAATAACTATCACCTATGACCAACATAAAAGAGATATAGAAAAAAATCTCACATCTTATCAACATACATCTTTTAAAAGTATAGTTTTTACAAACCACATACATATTAACCACGACAATTGTCTGGAAATAATCGTTGTTAAAGATAAAATTTCTAAAATAAAAAAATTAGCAGAGCAGTTATTAAGCCTTAAGGGTGTAAAGAACGGAAAAATTTCTTTAATGCAAAATTTATAAAATAATTATTTAATAAATTAAATTATTGAAAATGAATAACACTTTAACTGTTCGAAGCACAGTCCTTCCAATAAATAATACAAGGGCTTATTTATATGAAACATTATTTATCATTTTAGCTGTTGCATTTCCGGCAATTTGTCATCTAACAGGAGCGCCTGTAAGCTTTCTGCTTCCCATGCACTGGACAATTATACTTGGCGGGTTAGTCTATGGATGGAGAGGCGGTATGATTTCAGGTTTAATATCTCCGGTTTTGAGTTTTTTAATTACAGGAATGCCTTTCCCTCCAATGATTTTACCTATGACGGCGGAGTTATTTACATACGGTGCTGTTGCAGGATTTGCAAAGGAAAAATTAAATCTAAATGCTTTTGTTTCGGTTGCAATTGCATTAATATCGGGAAGAATAGTTTATATTTTTGCAATTTATATTTTCAGCAATGGACTAAACATTAATGGGTATTTGGAGTCCGCTTTATTACCCGGCTTAGCGGCTGGTGTTTTTCAGATTGCTCTAATTCCTTTTATTGCAAAATTCTGAAAAAAATAATTATTTAAAAAAAGATTAAATAAAATTTTCAATGGATAAAGGAAAAAATAAACCGGACTTAAAACCTTTTGTTATTAATTTACCGATAAACGGGGATTCATATTTGAAAATTCTGGATGAATCCCGGGCTATTTCTTTAAGGTCTGGCTTAGTAAAACTTAAGAAAAACGAAAATGTTGGAGAACATACAACTTCCGATTATGAGGAAATGCTGATTATTTTGGATGGAAAGGGAGAGGTAGAAATTAACGGAAATAAATCCATGCTCGAAATTGAAAAAGGAAAAATTGCATATTTACCTCCGCATACAAAGCATAATGTTTTTAATATAGGTGATTTAGAATTAAGATATATTTATGTTGTAACGAAGGTGTTTGAAAAAGAATGAAATTAAAATCGCAAGGTTTTTCAATAAGTCGAGAAGTGGTTATGCACCTTTCGTATTAAACCGATGGAAGAGATTGATTAAAATAGCAAATCATATTTTTGTGAGGTATTCAAGAAAACAATATTTCTTTATAATACAGAAAATATTCATAACCGGTTTGAATACATCTTACAAAAGTAGAATATTATTTATTATTTTTTTTCTTCTCAATATTCATTTCCTTATCAAGCTTTTCTGCTGTTAACTTTAATATATCTTGGACTGTGTTTGCTGCAATTGCCGTTAGCAACAAGAAATCCTTGAACATCTTTTTACCCGCAGTTGACTTGTAAAATTCTACAAGTTGATCAACTTCCTCTTCCGTAAAACATTGGCGGTATAAGTTTATAAGTACATTCTCTATGTTGCGATGTGCATTTCCGGTCTGACATTCCTCTAAGAACTTATCATAGTACTCTTTTGGACGAGTTGTGTCCTTAGATTGTTGATCCCGAATTGTAAACTTTATCACATTTTCAAAGTTAATGGGTCCGCGTTCCGATCGAAGAACGCGTATCTTTTGAGTCAAAGGATCTTCAGGCACTGCTGAGCTGTCTATTATAAACCTGTTTGTGCCAAAGAGTGATTGGAATATTGTCACTCCGGAAGTATCATTTTGTGCGGATGAAATGCCAGTGAATATAAACAATCCAAAAAGAAGAATAAGATTTTTGTTTGGTCTCATATTTTAAAATTTTATGAATTGATTGTAAAATAAAAAATTTAATAAAACAAAGTATTAATTTAAATATAATAATGCTTTTTAAAAAAGTAAGCGAGACTAAAATGATTTTATTAAAATTAAAAATTCATTTATTTGATTTTTAAAGTCGGAGAATATTACTCCGTCTTATTTAGGTTCGTTTCACTTTAGTAGCAATTTTCATAAATCCGTTTGCTATTTTGGATAATCCGGGATAACTTGGGGAGTGAAAACCCCGGAAGCGGCTACCTTTAGCTATTTTCGGGGTTTTTAAATTGATTAAAAGTCAGCTCTCCTCTAAAGATTTGGTAATAAATATGGTAATAAAAATTTAAAATTAATTTTGTATATTAAAAAGTCGCAATTAATTAAACATCCTACCAAATTGATCACTGATGCGAATTGAAATATTTTCATAACTTAAAGAAAACAATTTATGAATAAGAAAAAAATGAATCAACTTTCGCTTATAGCTATTTACAATTCTATGAGAAAGAAAAAATTAAACAAGGTTTTGCTTTTAGATGTTTACGATTGGTTTCTGGATGAGAGTATTAATAGAAGTAGAAATGGCAAAATGTCGCCTGAAGATAAAGAATTTTTTGAAACATTGCGAGCGAAAGAAAAAGAACCCTGTGNNGTAAAACAGTTGAAGAAATGTTTAAAAGATGGGCGATGTTAGCGGGATTATAATAAAACCAGTTTTTAAAATAACAGGAAAACTGGCAAACCTTTTATACTACATCAATCAGTATAAAAATTCTCGGCATATTCAGGAAATTCTTTGATAATTTTACCATCAATTTCATTTCCACAGGTTTGTTGACCTACGGCACTCTTTTTTTTAGTAGACGATAAATTTGTTCAGGCGAAAAAGATGATGTTGGTAAAATAAGAATTCATTTTAAATTAATTTCTTAAAGGCCGTGAGTTTTTTANNCGATGGAAGAGATTGATAAAAATAGGAGAACAGTACAGTGAAAAGCTTGCAGTCAGTATTAAAACAATCTCTTGAAAAGACTGGAATAAAAAAATCGGTATCATTACATTGGTTACGTCATTCGTATGCAACAAACTTGCTTGAAGCGGGAACTGATTTGCGTTATATACAAGAACTTCTTGGACATAAGAGCAGTAAAACGACTGAAATTTATACACACGTAAGTACAAAAAGTTTACAAAATATAAAATCACATTTGATTATTTATAAAATCATTAAATTATTTTTTAAAAATATAATGTGTGACTACAATCAGACCGTTACGCCCTATTTCACATGTATAGGTCTCATTTTGACAGTCCTATACACGAATTAGCAGCAGCCGTAACAAAACACATCACTAAACAATGAAACTTGAGAAACATTATATAAATAGAAGTGGGTGGCTTAGAGCCGCAGTATTGGGCGCAAA
Source organism: Ignavibacteriota bacterium (assembly GCA_003135995.1). Taxonomy (GTDB): domain Bacteria; phylum Bacteroidota; class Ignavibacteria; order Tepidaquicellales; family Tepidaquicellaceae; genus FEN-1257. The sequence continues at coordinate 3,808 of PNBM01000322.1, forward strand.
CGATGGTATTCTTTCGACAACAAGNNGTGCATTAGCTATGGCAGCCGGTGAATATGTTTCTGTTAGTTCACAGTCTGATATTGAAACCGCTGACTTAAAAAGAGAGAAAAAGGAGCTCGACACTATGCCAGACACAGAGTTGAAAGAGCTGGCTAAAATCTATCAACAAAGGGGCTTGAATAGTGATTTGGCAATGCAGGTGGCCGTAAAACTTACAGAACATAGCGTATTAGAAGCCCATGCCAGGGACGAATTAGGAATTAATAAAAACACAAAGGCAAAACCATTACAGGCAGCTTTAGCTTCAGGTTCATCGTTCATAGCTGGCGGGTTGTTACCANNGGTTATCTGTTCGGAGTAAAGACAGGTTGATAAAACAAACAGTCGTACTTCGTTGGAAGAGAACGGCAGCAAATAACAGCAAGGCGCAATACGTTGTGCGTCAGGCGGACATTCTAATACTTTGACCAACTTATTAA
>PNBM01000070.1 GCA_003135995.1 Ignavibacteriota bacterium
CATTCGGCGCCTATTTTGTATTTACATATTCATCAAATTTTATAAGTGTAAGTTCTCTTACAACTTATCTAAACTCATCTCCAATAGTTACAATTATTTTCTCTTGGATTTTATTAAACGAAGAAATATCTTATTTTTTCATAATAGGTTCTGTAATTACTTTAGCCGGCGTCTTTTTGGCTCAATATTACAGAAATGATAAAATGTTCAAAACAAAGTACGAAGTTATTAAGAATTAAATGTATTTATGGAATTATCAAAAACGGATATTGACAGGAAGAAATTAAGAATTGCTTATGCCTCTATGTATGCAGCAATTTTTATTGTTACCATTAAATTTCTTGCAACCTGGTTAAGCGNNGCCACAATAATATCCGTAAAAATATCGGCAAGACCTCCTGATGAAGACCACAACTACGGACACGAAAAAGTAGAAAGTTTTTCCGCTTTGTTCCAGGTGATAATTTTGATAATAATGTGCGCCTACTTAATTTATGAAGCCATACATCGATTGATTTATCCGCCTGAAATTTCAATTAATATTTTTACGTTCTCGGTAATTATAATTTGCATCGCCATCGACTTTTCCCGTTCGCGCGCACTTAAAAGAGTTGCGAAGGAAACAAATTCACAGGCGCTTGAAGCTGATTCACTGCATTTTACCTCCGATATATTTAGTTCTATTGTAGTTTTAATCAGTATGGTGCTAACGTATTTTAGTATTTCAAGGGAAGCGGACGCAGTAAGTGCTATTCTCGTTTCCATATTAATCATTATTACAACTTTCAGGTTATCGAAAAGAGCGATAGATGCGCTGATGGACAGAGTTCCGGCGGGTCTCAGGGATAAATTAACTTATGAATCTGAAAAAATTCAGGGAGTGGAAGGAGTAAAAAATTTAAGAATCCGAAGCACAGGCTCGAAGATTTTTATTGATTTAACAATACTCATTGCGAGAACGAAATTATTTTCTCAGGTGCAGGAAATTATGGATAACGTAGAGCGGAAAATAAAAGAAATTTCTCCTCTCGCAGATATGGTAGTGCATTCCGAGCCTATTGAAACAAAGGATGAAACCATTAACGAAAAAATCAGGATGATAGTGAATAATTCCGGATTTAAATGTCACGATATTTTCTCTCACAAAATTAAAGATGATATAATCACTGAACTTCACGTAGAAATTGACGATACAAATGATTTAGGTCAGGCACATAAAAAGATTTCACTTCTCGAGGAGAAAATCAAACAGGAAATTCCGATAGTTTCCAAAACAATCATTCATCTGGATGAGCCGAGTGAAATTTTATATGATACGACCGATATAACATATAAATCGAATGAGCTTATAAAAAATATTAATAATATTTTAAACGAATACAAGGAAATTAAAAGTTACGGTGATATGGAGGTGGTGAATACGAATGGGAAAATCAGAGTTTCATTAAGCTGTGAGTTTGGCATCGATATGTCTTTTGAAGAAGTACACGACCTTGTAACTATACTGGAAAGTAAAATATATCTAAGGTTAAAAGAGTTATATCCTAAACTCGCAAACGTTATCATTCACGCTGAACCTTCAAGCGATTAATTTATAAAATAAAATAATATAATGGACAAAATTAAAGCAGGAATTATCGGATGCGGTCACCTCGGAAAAATGCATCTGAAAAATTTGAAAGAAATTGAAAAAGAATACGATGACTTTGAAATTACCGGAATTCTTGATATTGATTTTGAACTTACAAAAAAACTTTCTGAGGAAAATAATGTTAAGTCGTTCGATAATCTGAATGAAATGATGAAAGAAATTAATACAGCAATTATTGTGACGACCACTTCTTCACATTTTGAAATTGCCTCACGCACCATATCCGGCGGAATAAACACTTTTATCGAAAAACCCGTTACGGATACTGTTGTACGGGGAAAGGAGCTGGTCGACATTTTAAAAAATAAAAATGTAATCGTGCAGGTTGGGCACATTGAAAGATTTAATCCTGCTTTGATGAGCGTGGAGACTTATAATATTAATCCGTTGTTTATCGAAACCCACAGGCTTGCAGAATATAATCCAAGAGGAACGGATGTATCCGTTATACACGATTTGATGATACACGATATAGATATAATTTTAAATCTCGTGCCTTCAAAAGTAAAAAATATTTATGCAAACGGCGTGGCAATATTTACTGACAAGATTGATATTGCGAATGCAAGGCTGACGTTTGAAAACGGGTGCGTTGCAAACATTACTGCATCGAGGATTTCACAAAAGAAAATGAGGAAGATGAGAATATTCCAGCCCGATGCATATATAGGAATAGATTTTTTGAAAAATACTTCCGAAGTTTTTAAGATGAACGAAAAAGGCGGAATCAGCCTCGGGTTCAGTCTCGGTGAAATCAAAAAAGACGGGAAAATATTTAATCTGTTTTACAACCAGCCAAAGCCAAAACAAATAAATGCAATGAAGTATGAACTGAATTCATTCTTCGATTGCATAAGAAAAAATGAACAACCTGAAGTTACGTTGAAGGATGGCGTACACGCACTTGAAGTTGCGGCAGAAATCATTGCTGAAATTGAAAAATCCGGTGTAAAAGTTTAAATTAATGCAGCAGGAAAAAATAATTGAACATATTGCTAAGATTGCATTCGAAAAAAAAATAGATGCATATATTGTAGGAGGATACGTCAGAGATAAATTACTCGGCAAAACTTCTAATGATATCGATAAAATGGTAATTGGTGATGGAGTTGAATTTGGAGAATCAGTTGCGAAAAGCTTGAAAACTGAACTCGGTGCTGTTTATAAAAAATTCGGAACGGCGCTTTTAAATTACGGAGGAAATAAAATTGAATTTGCATCTGCAAGAAAAGAAAGTTATAATAAAAACTCACGCAAACCGGATATAGAATTATCAGATATAAAAGATGATTTATCCCGCCGTGATTTTACGGTCAATGCTCTTGCGATACCTTTAAATAATAATATAGACTTAGTCGATTTTTTCCACGGACAGGAAGACCTGATAAATAAAATTTTAAGGACTCCTCTTGAACCTGAAAAATNNCCAAAACGTTCGAGGGAATAATAAATTTTAAAAACAGGTTAACCGAAGATGAAGTTGTTTCACAGGAAAGAATTACAACCGAATTTATGCTGATTATGGAAACAACGAAACCTTCTATCGGTCTAAACCTGCTTTATCTGACAGGAGTAATGGACATTGTTTTTCCGGAGTTGTCAAAATTAGTAGGTGTTGAACAGAGGCAGGATTATCATCACAAAGATGCATTTTATCATACTCTTGAAGTTGTTGATAACGTTGCCAAAAAAACTGATAATTTGTGGCTGCGATTTGCTTCTCTCGTGCATGATATTGGTAAACCAAGAACGAAAAAATTTGTCGAGGGCACGGGCTGGACTTTTAANNAATATTTTTACGGATGCGTTTACCATTGAATAAACTCGAGTATATTGAAAAACTTATACGTTTGCATCTGCGTCCCATCCCACTGGCAGAACCGGATGTGACAGATTCCGCAATTCGGAGGCTTGCCGCTGATGCGGGAGAAGAGCTTGAAGACCTTTTGATACTTTGCAGAGCGGATATTACTTCCAAAAATCCTGAAAAGCAAAAAATGTTTTTTCAGAATTATGAAAGAGTTGAAAAAAGAATTGTCGAAGTTCAGGAAAAAGATAAACTAAGAAACTTCCACTCCCCCGTCGATGGGAATGAAATAATGGAAATATGTAAGCTTGAACCTTCCAGGACTGTTGGAATTATCAAAAAGAAAATTGAAGATGCAATT
>PNBM01000251.1 GCA_003135995.1 Ignavibacteriota bacterium
CCCAATCCCGGATTGGGAATGAGATAAAAATGATAAAAAATAATTGGATAATTTACTCACTATAAAAATTAATCATATCCTGCAGGGCTTTTTTACACACGGGACACATATTATTTCTTGAGCGAGTTTTCATAGTACAATCATACATCGGACGATAAACTCCTTTGTCAACATAACCGCCGCCTTCGNNCCTCACTGACCATATTTTTCCACTTCGAACCGAAATCAACTAAAGTCGTAATATTCGGCTGTACAGGTTCAACTTTTAGATTTATGTAATCTTTCACAGCAACGTCTGAAGTCCAATATTCATCTGCCAAATCACCGAATTGATGTCCGAACTCGTGTGTAACCACATAATCTGAATAATCATCGTCGCTCGAAACCGTGCAATAAAAATTATAAATTCCGCCGCCGCCGTATTTATTTGTGTTCACAAGAATTATAATCTCATCATAAGGTGCATTCGCCGCGACATCCCGAATCGACTTTACATCATTTGTCATTAAATATCTATCTGTGTTGAAAGTGTAAAAACTGCTGTTGAAAAGTGTGTTCTTGTAAATATGTTTGCCGGGAATATCTGTACCGGATTCCTGTGAGGGAGCTTCAACGAGCCAGATGTTAAAATTATTTTTATTCTCTTTATAAGGAGAGCAACTGAAAAAATATCCGATGAATCGCGTTACATCATCATTAAATTTTGTCATTTCTTCGGCAGTATACCCATCAGGCAAAAATAAAATATCTACTTTTGTTGCAGGGTCTCCGTTATCGAGTACTTTTTTTGTGTTATATTTTATTGGAGTTTCAGGATTAATAAAATAATTAGTCGGGTCGATTACATATTCGAATTTTTTTTCGAGAATTCCGTCACGGGTTCTTTTGTGAATTTCAAGCCTGACTGACTTTTTAGGAAACGGGATAACAACAGTTTCATAAAAACTTCTGTTTACTACTTTTGCTTCATCCGTTGCCATCCATTCCTGAAATAAAGTTGAAAAGCCTCGCGAATAAATAAGTTTTGATGACTCTATATCATAAACGAATAACCTGTATTCACCTAAATTAAATTTATCGATTAAATTTTTCTTTGAACCGCCCCAGAACGGTTCACATTTCATTTGTTCGAAATAAAATGTTTCACCTTCGGCATTTCCTGCTTCAGAAAAATCAAAACGAAGTGTTTTGGCTGTAAAATAATCATCGAATTTTATTTGAGAAAAAGCAGAATTTGAACTTAAGATAAGAAACGAAATTAAAAGAATATAAATATTTTTCATAGTTGAAGATAATTTATTTTTTTGATGTGTAAATATAGCATAGAAAAAATTTGAATGAAGTATAAAAAATTATGTAACGCAACATTTATGTTGCGATTTCAATTAAATATATTATTCTCTTAGGTTGGATTTCTCAACATAAATGTTGAGGTACAAAAAAAATGTTCCCAAAGAGGACTTTGGGAACAAGAGTTTTTAACAATTGTACATTGAAACATTGTACATTGGATATGCTATTTGCAGAACTTTGTAATCAAATCCTGTACATCAGTCGAGCCGAGTTCTTTTGCTTTTTTCCAGTCATCACACGCACCCTTCGCGTCGTTCAAATTATATTTTATTGCTCCGCGATTTTTATAAGAGTCCGCATCTTTAGGGTCAAGTTCTATTGCCTTATTATAATCTGCTAATGCATTATCATTTTGATTCATATCGGTATAGCAGAAAGCACGTTTAACATACGCCGCCTGATAATCGGGTTTAAGTTCAATTGCTTTTGTAAAATCCGGAAGCGCGTTATCATTTTGATTCATTGTTCTATATGCCGCACCGCGGTAGTAATATGCTTCGGCAAATTTAGGGTCGATTTGAATTGCCTGGTCAAAATCGGAAACCGCCATCATATAATCTTTCGTGATGTAATACATTTGACCGCGGGCGAAATATAATTTTGCATCTTTGGAATTTGCTTCTATTAATTTATTATAATCAGCTATCGCCTTTTCATAATCTCTATTTTTCCGGTAAATATTACCTCTGAAAGTATATGCATCCATATTTTTCGGATCGATTTCAATCGCTTTCGAAAAATCCGCCATTGCTTCATCATTTTTCAGTAAATAATAATACGCTACTCCCCTGCTGTAATAAGCATTCCCATTTTTATCATCCTGCGCAATAACTTTTGTAAAATCTTCGACTGCTCCGGTATAATCTTTTGCTTCAAATTTTGCTATACCTGATTTCATAAAATCAGTAACCGGTGTATCCTGTGAATAAGATACGCCTGATAAAACAAGAATTACCATTAATAAACACACTGACAAAATTATTTTTCTCATTTTCTGAAGTTTAATTATTAAAAGTGTTTAATATATAAAAGTTATACAACTTTTCAAAGGTATAAGTTCCGGTAAAATCTAAGAGCTTTTTAGTTCTTTGAAAATATGCTGAAAAACTTTTTAATGGTTCTGTGGAATTTATGAAATCCTACCACAGGTTCCATATACATAAAAATGCACTCTTTCGATATCACATTTACATTGTTATTTTTACAGAAATTGACCGCTTCAGGTGTATCGGACATTAATTGTATCCAGATATTCGTTATTCCTGAATTTACAGCATCTTTAACCGTATCAAGAGTTTTAATTTTATTTGCGGATATTATTAATGCCTGCGGTTTCTCCGGTAAAGACTGAATATTTTTATAACAAATGTCCTCACCGATTTTTTCTAAATCCGGATGAATAGGATATACTTTCAAATTGTTCGCTTTCATTTCCTTGAATATCGTATTCCCGAACTTTTTCGAATCCCTCGAAACTCCAATTAATGCAAAAGTTTCAAGACCAAAAAAATCATCTATTTGTTTTTGTGTAAGCATTATTATTCTCTTAATTTAACATTTAACATTTATTTGAGCCATTTATCCAACCAAGCAAAGAAAGTTCTCTGCCAGAGAATCCCATCCTGCGGCTGCAGCACCCAGTGATTTTCATCAGGGAACAATAAAAATTCCGCAGGAACGCCTTTTAATATTGCCGCATCGAAAGCTTGCATACCCTGTGTATAGGAAATTCTGTAATCTTTTTCCCCATGTATTACAAGAATCGGTGTATCCCAGTTCTGAACATATAAATGAGGTGAAAAAGTACCTGACCTTTGAGCTTTCTGATGCGATTTATCCCAAAACGGTCCGCCGATATCCCAGTTTTCAAACCACATTTCTTCCGTTTCAAGATACTGTGCTTCAAAATTAAACATTCCGTCGTGTGCGATGAAAGCTTTAAATCTTTTTTCGTGATTGCCTGCAAGCCAGTAAACAGAATATCCGCCGTAACTTGCACCCACAGCTCCAAGGTG
>PNBM01000155.1 GCA_003135995.1 Ignavibacteriota bacterium
AAAAACATTTAACCTGTAATATAAATCTTCACGAAATTTTCCTTTTTTTACGGAATCCTCAAGTGATTCATTGGTTGCAGTAATAACCCTGAAATCACTGTAAACCATATCGTTTCCGCCAATCCTGCTGAATTTTTTACTTTCAATAACTCTTAAAAGGTCGACTTGTGTTTTCTGCGAAATAGAACCGATTTCATCGAGAAATATTGTTCCTCCGTTTGCCATTTCGAATTTTCCTTTCCTTCTGTAATGTGCTCCCGTGAACGCACCCTTTTCGTGACCGAAGAGTTCACTCTCGAGTAAACTGTCAGGTAAAGCGCCGCAGTTAACTGTAATTATCGGAAAATATTTTCTTTTACTGTTTAAATGAATTGCCTTCGCAATGAGTTCTTTGCCCGTCCCGCTTTCCCCGCGAATAATAACGGTCGTGTCCGTCGGAGCTACCGTTGTTATTAAATCGAATATCTTTTTCATCTGCATACTTTCACCCACAAGATTATCAGGCATAATTAACTCATCAATCTTGCTTTTTAATTCTTCATTTTCGCTTTTCAGATTTTTTTGTTCAAGAGCATTTTCTACAAGATGCGATAATTCGTCAGGGTCTACGGGCTTGGTTACATAATCATAAGCCCCGTCTTTAAGCGCCTGTATTGCAGAAGGGACCGAAGCGAACGCCGTGATGAGAATTACAAAACAATCACTGTCAATTTGTTTTAATTTGGGAAGCAATTCAAGTCCGCTCATTCCGGGCATCTTCATATCGAGAAGGATTAAATCAAATTTCCCCTTTTCAAACTTTTGTAATGCTTTCTCCGCATCCTCTGCAGTGTCGATTTCATAACCCTCGTCTTCAAACCAGTGGAAAAGAGATTCCCTTACAATCTTTTCATCGTCAACTATTAAAATACTATTTTTAGTTTTCATTTTTTGCATATTCTTTTTGTTTCAATGGCAATATTATTTTAAATGTAGTTCCTTTTATCGATGTATCTTCAACGGTAATTTCACCGTTGTGCAAATTAATTATTCCATACACGACAGAAAGTCCGAGGCCCGTTCCATTTGAGGCTTCCTTAGTCGTGAAAAAAGGTTCAAAAATATGTGCTAAGTCTTTCTGAGAAATTCCTGTTCCTTCGTCGATAATTCTGATGACAGCGTTTTTATCTTCAACGTCAAGTTTTACGGTTATTTTCCCGCCCTTCCCTGACATTGATTCAACCGCATTAATTAATAAAGAAATTAAAGTTTGCTGTATTTTTTGAGGGTCACAAACGATTTCGAGTCTTTCGAAAGCAAAATCTTTAACCAATACAATATTATTAATTTCAAAATGATGGTTCACAAGAGCAAGACTCTTCTCTATTAAATAAATAATATCATTTGATGTAAACTCTTCATTATCCCTGTGAGAGAAAAGTAATAAATCTTTCACAATCTTGCCGCACCTTGAAGATTCATCTGCTATCATGTTAAGATAGTTTATCAGTTTGGAATAATCAGTTCCGTCTTCAGTCTGCTTTAACCTTTTGGATATGAGTTTACTGTATGTAAGAATTCCTTCGAGAGGATTATTTAATTCATGTGCAACGGTTGCAGAAAGTTTCCCAAGAGATGCAAGCTTTTCTATCTGAACAACCTGTTCATAAATGCTCTTCAGTTCTGCCGTTTTCTGTTCGACTTTTTCATTCAATGTTTCAGACCAGTCCTTGATTTCATTATAAGCTGAAGCTAATTTCCTTGACATATCGTTGAATTCCCTTGCAATAACCCCGAGCTCATTGTTGGATTTAATCCTGATTCTGAAATTCCAGTTGCCCTGCCCCAATTCTTTCATACCGAGTGCAAGCCTGCGAATGGGTTTATTTATAAGTAACAAAATAAATAGTCCGCTGATAATGGAAATTAAAAAAGTAATTAAAACTGAATTTATTATTATATTTTGTTTATTTTGAGCAATGACTTCATCTGCGTTTTTCATGGATAACATTATATCAAGAACTCCGAGATATTTGCTGTTCGGGCTGTGTGCATGACAATCTGCCGTCGAACAATCAGGTTCATTGTTAATTGGATTTATTAAACCGAGTACACGTTCATCTTTTATGTTGTATATTCTTATACTGTCCTTTTGAGATAGCTTATCACTTATGCTATTTTCTCCGTGGCACATTACACATGCATCGGCTTTCATATCGACTGCCTTATTAATTTCCGTGGAATCTGTTGAAAAAATAATCACACCCTGTTTATTATAAATCCTTATGCCCTTAACTCCTTCCTCGGTACCAATCGTTCGTATAATATTATGAATATCTTCCCTTTTATTTAAAAGCATGCTGTATCGTGTCGAACGCTTGATTATATCCGTCATGTTATAAGCGCTTTGCTTATATAAACTGGTAAAATCTTTCTGTAAATCAAGAACCGTAAAATATGTATATATAGCAAATACACAAATTAGAATCAGTGAAGTGACTAAAAAGAGGTTAACACTTAATTTATTGAATAGCTTTACTTTCATTTAAAAGGTGAATATTTTATTATATTAAATTATCTAAGTAATAAATTAATATCAATTGAGAAAAAAGTACAGAAAAAGAGTTTAAAATGTAGAATAATTAGATATGTTTAAAGAATATACATTGAATAATTCAACAAAAAATGCGATTTGTAAGATAATTAAACATAATGTTTAAAATCGTTCAAATCGCATTAAGTAGATTTGTAAAATCGTTTATAACGAACGTATTTTTTATTAAATTTTTAGTAAATGATTCAATAATGAAAGATATTTTTCTTTTCCAAAAATCTGATGCAAATATCTTACTTTCATTCCACCATCCATCATTGTTTCCCCTACATTTTTGTAAGAGCTCAATA
>PNBM01000211.1 GCA_003135995.1 Ignavibacteriota bacterium
AAAGCAATGTCAGATATAATTTGCACTTCATCCAACGCGGAAAAAATTATACGACAAATTCCACATGAACAAAAAATAATTTTTGCTCCCGATAAGAATTTAGGAAAATATATAATTAAGAAAACCGGCAGGGATATGGTTTTGTGGCAGGGGTCGTGCATTGTTCACGAAACTTTCAGCGAAAGAAAAATAATAAAATTAAAAACAGAATACCCGAACGCAAAGATAATATCGCATCCCGAATGCGAAGAAGTTATTCTCGATAATTCCGATTTTATCGGTTCAACGAGTGCTTTATTAAAATATGTTAAGGAAAACAATGCGAATGAATTTATTGTTGTAACCGAACCGGGAATAATTACACAGATGGTGAAAAATTGTCCCGGAAAAACATTCATACCTGCACCACCGGAAAATTCCTGCAACTGTAATGAATGTCCTTATATGAAACTGAATACGATGGAAAAACTTTTTTTGTGCATGAAAGATAAAAAACCCGAGATTGTTATGGATGAAGATTTGCGAAAAAAAGCATTGAAGCCGATTTTGAGAATGCTGGAAATGAGTTGATTGCAAATAACAAAAAACAAATCTGTTTTTATTTATTTTTTATTTTTTATCCCGATATATAGAGCATCGGGATGAACAGAGCGCATTTTTTATAAAAAAATTCCATTCTGTTGCATAAGCCGGATTCTGTTACCCGCTTCATCGGGTCAGTAATCATTTATCTTATCCTGAAATTACTATCAGGATTTTTGCAACCCACCCCGGGAGTATTCAAAACAAGCAGTGTTCAAACTCCCTATACTTGGTCTTGCTCCGGATGAGGTATGTCAATCTAAAGAATTACTTCTTTAATGGTAGGCTCTTACCCTGCCGTTTCACCTTTACCCTGTCTGACAGACAGGGAAGTCTGCTTTTCTTTAACACTTTCTATTTTTTGTTATTACACAAAAAATCCCGGAATTTCTCCGGGCATCCCTGCTTTTATGGAGTCCGGACTTTCCTCACCTCTCCTTTCGGAGACAGCGCGATTACCTGCAACAGAACGGATATATAAAAAAACAAAAAGTACCGCAACATTTATGTTGCGCAAAGAAAATATAAATTTATTTATTACTTACCAGAGATTCATCTATAAGTATTCTACCGCAAGACTGGCAGGTAAATATTTCCTCGGCTATTTTAATTTCAATTTCCCTCTGCGGAGGAACCGAATTATAACAGCCGCTGCAATTTCCTCTTCTTACTATTGCTGTTGCTTCTCCCCGAAGCGAGCCGTTGATTCTTTCATATAAATTTCTCAGGTCCTCATCGAGTTTAGCTAATTTAGACTTCCTTCTTTCGAATAATTCACCTTCTTCGTCCTTATACTGCTTTGTCAGTTCATCGAGTAAATTTTCACTTGCTGTGAGTTCGGCTTTAAATTCTTCTTTGCTCTTTTCAAGTGCTATTGTTTCGGTTTCTGTATCAATTTTTAAAATATGAATTTCCTTTAATCTTTTTTCATTATTTTCTTCAATTTCGAAGAGTGAATCTATCGATTTCATAATTTCATCATATTCCTTGTTATTTTTTACATTATATTTCTGGTCATCATATTTGTTGGTTTTTTCATCAATTTCCTTATTCTCCTTTTGAAGCTTTTTTTCCTCTTTTTCAATCGTCTTTATAATATTCTTGTTTTCTTTTAATTTCTTTTCGGCATTTTCAATACTAATTTTCAAATTTTCTATTTTATCGGGAAGGTCGCCTTTCTCTTCATCGATATCGGCTAAATCTTTATCAATCTTTGTAAGTTCAAAAAGGACAAGTAAATTTTCGGTAAGATTTGGTTTTAGTATTCCTTCCTTATATTCGAAAAATTCGATTATTCTTGATTCCGGGTCTTCCTGCTCTGTGTTTTCATTATCAGGGAGTTCATCTTTAGTTATATCCATAGATTTATGTTTTAATTAATATTTTATTTTTATTTTCAAAAGTTAACAGGTAATTACATTTATTAATGATTACTTTGCGTAAAATATTTTTTGTCAGTTTGCTTTCCACATAAGCTAATTTCTTTATTTTGGAATTTGATTCAATATTTTTTCCGTCAAGTTTTTGATTTAATCTTTTCATCAGTTCTTTTAAATAGATTTCCTTTCTAAAATTTATAATGAAACCCGAGGGTGTCTTTTTTCTCTTTTTGAAATCATAAATCTCATAAGCAACCTCTTCATAAGGATGATTTGAAAGTAATGAGTCGATTACCGTGTCGAGATTTTCTTCATCGCATTCCATCTCCAGCCTGACCTCTTCTTCAAAAGATAATTTACCTTTAGTTCCGGAAAATGGTTTTGCTTTTGATAATGGCTTAAATGTACCCAGCCCTTTCATTCTGAAAGAGCACATTTCGTAGTTACCTATATTACCTGCTCCGGCAAAAGCCATTTCATAATTTAATTTATCAACATATTCGAGCGGCACAAAAGTAACAACCTTTTTCCTGTTGATAAAATCAAAGTGAAAATTTTCTATACTTTCTATTTCTTCTTTCTTAAAAATTTTGTAAATATCTTTTTCCACGTTGTTTAATTTTTATGCATAAAAAAAAAGTGTATCTCACGAGATACACTTTTTTTACTATTTTAAACTTTATTAAACTCTAAAAGTTTTCTAATATTCGTATTAAATTTTATAAATATCAACTTCATTATGATTAAAACTACTAACTTGTTTTAAAAAATTCAAGGTAAAATCAAAGTTTGAGTTTTTTAAACAACATATTAATCGGTTTTATATTTTGTAAAATATAAAAATGCACCGCAGGAGCATTTTTGTTAAAAAGTTCTTCCACCTGTTTATAAGCCCAGTTTACACCTATTTCCATCGTATGTCTTCCGTCAGCTTCCAGAACTTCGTTTGCGAGTTCTTCGGGAATATCTATGCTGAAGTCCTTCGGGAGGCTCGTCAGATGATTTTTTGATGTAAGTATTTTGATTCCCGGAATAATCGGCACATTAATACCTTCTTTTCGGCAAAGTTTTACATAATTAAAATAATGCTCGTTGTTATAAAACATCTGTGAAACCAAGTAATGAGCCCCTTTAATTATTTTTTCCTTTGTATGGAATATATCCATTTTTAAATTCGGAGATTCAAAGTGTTTTTCGGGATAACCGCCAACCCCTATACAAAATTCCGTCGGTGTAGCATCCAGCAATTCATTTTCAAGATATTTCCCCCTGTTCATATTTGCAATTTGTTCAACAAGCTCCGATGTATATTCATTATTTGTTTTACCCTGAGGAATTGGTTTTTTGTATCCCGTATCATCACCGCGTATAGCTAAAACATTTTCTATACCTAAATAATTTAATTCTATAAGGGCATCTTCTGTTTCTTCTTTTGTGAAACCTCTGCATAAAAGATGCGGAACTGTTTCTACATTATATTTATTTTTAATAGCAACGCATAAACCGATTGTTCCCGGTCTTTTCCTTTTAACTTTTTTGTGAATTCCCTGCGGCGTTTCTTCGTATTGTACTTCCGCAGAATGTGATGTAACATCTATAAAAGGAGGCTTGTAAACCATTAATTCTTCGATTATATTAAAAATCTGTTTTATATCACCGCCTCTGAGAGGAGGAATAATTTCGAAGCTTATAAGCGGGTTATTCGATTTCTCAAAATATTCTATTACTTTCACTTATTTTTTTTAGATTAATGAAAACTAATTTAAAACAATTCCGTCCGGATGCATGCAATTTCCGTTTTTTGCAATTAATACATTTGTACTTGTTGCAATGTTGTATATTCCTATGATATAGGCACTGCCGTCTTCGGCATCGTAAATAATACGGTCATTATCAAGCCAGGTATAAGTTCCTATACTTCCGCCCGAGGTTTGCAATGGTTGTTTATCGGTGCCATCAAGGTTCATTGTATAGAGTTTTACACTCGAATTGGTTATTGTTACGAAACCGATTTTTGATGCATCAGGAGAAAATTTCGGTTGATTACTGCTTGTAATACCTTTTGTTAAAGGAATTTCTTTTCCTTCTTTATTTAAAATAATAGTTCCGTTCAACTGGTTATTGAAGCTCGCATAAACAACCATGCTTCCGTCCGAATTTACATCAGGTAAGAGATTTGCATTATCATTTGTGCTTACCCGATATGTGTTATCATCGGTAGTATCATCGAGGTCCATCATCATTACACATTTGTTGCCCTCATAAAAAGCAGAGAATACGAGCATAGTACCGTTTTTAGAAAGAACCTGCTGATTTGAGTAACCAAGCGTGGAAATTATATAAGAATCGTCTTCATCCGGGTCCAATAGATAAATTGTCAATACACCGTCTTTATCTGAATTATAAATAATAAAATTTCCATCAGCGGTAAATAACGGAAATGTACCGCGGGAAATTAATTTCGCTTCATCGGGAGTAACCGCATCGGCATTATTTATTAAATAAATATATTCTTCATCGGTTTGAAAAACAATTTTTGTCCCGTCGGAAGACCATTTAGGATGAGAACAGTTTGCCGATAAATCCGTGATTTGTGTTTTATTGCTTCCGTCATCATCCATAATAAAAATCTGGAAATAACCGCTTTTTGAATCGTCGGAAGAATATACTATTTTGGCATTTCCGGAATTAAACATAAATCCGAAAATAAAAAATGAAATTATTGTTATTAATATTTTTGTCATATAATAAGTTTTATTCAACATTAATTATAAAAAAGATAATTAAGTAATTAAAGTGAATTAATATTACTTAAATTTTAATTTTGATATTTCATTGATAATAATAAAAGTTGTGTGATTGAAATTTAATATTACAAAAAGTATTTTACCTTTAATAAAAATTCAGAAAAAAAATTTACAACAAGATGAATATTAAAGACAGGAATTTTGAGCCGGAAATGTATTTCAGTGCGTCAAGGAGCGGGGGCAAGGGAGGTCAGAATGTAAATAAGGTTTCTACAAAAATGAGTTTGAATTTTGATATTCATAATTCGAATTTATTGACAGAAGAAGAAAAACAGGTTCTGAAGCTGAGATTAAAAAATAAAATTGATAAAAACGGATTTATCAGGATAGTCTCACAAACCGAACGTTCACAACTCTTAAATAAAAAAAAAGCAATAGCGAGATTTATCGAATTGCTTGCTAATGCATTAAAAGTTAAAAAAAGCAGGGTTGAAACCAAACCTTCAAATTCTTCTAAAGAAAAAAGACTCGTATCGAAAAAAAATATATCACAAAAAAAATCTTTGAGAAAAATAAATTTCAACAATGAATTATAAATCAAAATTATCAGGCCCGGAGTTTTTAAAAATTTCCCCGAAATAATAGTTGGAATAAGTACAAAAGCCGGCGGCGTTTCGCCTGCCCCGTATTTTATGAACTTAAGCTATAAAGTGGGAGACGCTGCAGAAAATGTAAAAGCAAACAGGAATTTATTTTTTGATGCTCTCGGAATTCCGGCAGACAGGGTTTCATATCAAAAACAAACTCATTCGACAATTTCAAAATATATTTCTTCACCAATTTTTTCGGACGACAGCGACGCTTTATATACGAATGTAAAAAATAATTATCTTGCTGTAAGCATTGCGGATTGCATTCCGATTCTTTTATATGAGCCGGAAAAGAAAACTATTTCTGCGGTTCATTCCGGGTGGAAAGGAACGTGCAATAAAATTCTGACAAAGAATATTATGATTCTGAAAAAAGAATTTAATATTGATGAAAAAATTTTATATGCTTATATAGGACCGGGAATTTCGCAAAAAAATTTTCAGGTTGGAAATGATGTTGCGGAATTATTTGATGAAGGTGTGAAAATATTTAAAGATGAAAAATATTATGTAGATTTGAAAAAAGATAATTTTCTGCAGTTGATTTCATCAGGAGTAAAGGAAAATAACATTGAAGTCTCCGACCTTTGCACTTTTGAAAATTCAGATTTGCTTCATTCATACCGGCGGGACAAAGATAAATCCGGCAGAATGCTCGCAATAATAGGAATGAAAAATCTTTAAACCCCGAAGGGGTGAAATTA
>PNBM01000220.1:0-10882 GCA_003135995.1 Ignavibacteriota bacterium
CCAGCGGAATTTATTTTTATAAACTTCAGACTAATAAATTTACTGATGTCAAAAAACTGATGCTGGTTAAATAAAAATTTCATGTAAGGTAAAGCCGGTCTTCCGGCTTTACCTTTTTTAAATATCCTAAAATGATAAAATATTTTCTTACTCTTGCTATTTTCTTTTCGTACTTTTCATCGGGACTTCCCGGACAAACAGGTGCATCCGTATTTATACAAACAATATCCAATATCGCAGGAATGGATACAATTAAAGAGGATTTAAGTACATATCCCCGGACCGAATATTTACTTAAAAACGGAAAGTCATTCGTAATCGTGCTGACACCCGAAAGTGATTATCTTGTAAATTCTTATATTTTTGGAATCGGTTTTCCCGGTTTTCAGGATACAATTTTATTCGATGAAATTGAGCTTATAGATACGGTAGCTATTGCAGATATTAACCAAGATGGATACGAGGAACTGTATATTTTTACGAGAGGATTTTCCCCGGGAGCTTATGACCACGTATTCGGTGTTACGTCTGATGAAGATAAATCTTACAAAGAAATAAATTTTGCAGCTTTGAAACCGGCAGATGTAACCGAAGGCGGTATTTTTGACGGATACCAGGGGCAGGATGTTTATACGATGGAAAATAACTTAATCAAAAGGATTTTTCCGGTTTATAAAGCGGGTGATTTTTACAATAGTCCTTCGCGCGGATTCAGGACATTGTATTATACTTTAGAAAAAACCGATTCCGGTTTCTTTTTCAAGTTAAAGAACTAAATCTTTGCAATTCAAATCCGATAATTAAATTAAATAAGACTTGTTCATCAGTGTGTGTTTTCATTTTCGGAAAAAAGTTTTATGGTGAAAAAACGCAATAGAAAATCATCTCTCTAAATATTATCATATCCTATTAACAATTAGAATAATAAAATAATTTTCTTAGCTAAACCGGAATTTTTAGAGGAGTTGCCGGAAATATTCTGTGCTATAACTACTATAAAAATAATATAATTAGTTTTTAACAATAAATGTTATTACGATTTTATTGCCTTTTATTTTATGTATATTATAAGATAAAAGATTAACGACGAAAATAAGGTTTCTTTTGGGAGATTCAATGATATTGAATTTAAGAGTTTTATTTAATGATTAACAGAAAAAATATGAATAAGTACAGTAAATTAACCCAGGAGAAATTACTATCGGCGGTTTGGGATTGTTCCGCGGACGCAATGCGCATAACTGATTTAGAAGGAAAGGTATTAAACGGAAACAATGCTTACTGTACACTTACCGGATTTGATATAGAATCACTTATCGGAAAATCATTTGAGATAGTTTATAATGAAAAAGAACAATCAGATATTCTGAAATATTATAAAGATTTTATTTCAAGAGATAAAATTCATGAAAGAAATCTTAAGGAGCTTAAATTCAGAAATGGAAAGCTCTGCTGTTTAGATTCATCATATTCTCTAATCGAGATAACGGGTGAGAAATATGTATTATGCATCTTCCGTGATATTACCGGGCGGAAACATTCAGAAGAAAAAACGCTGCTTCTGGCGCATACAATTAAAAGCATTTCGGAAATTATAACCATCACAGATCTTGAAGATAAAATCACTTTTGTCAATCAGGCTTTCATCGAAAANNATTTTAAAGGATATTTTAGAAAATAGCAGAAAAGACAACTGGAAGGGCGAACTGCTGGATATCACAAAAGATGGGAAAGAATTTCCTATATCATTGCAAACTTCAAAAATACTCAATGATAATGGTGATATATTAGGTCTCGTAGGAATCGCAGAAGATATAACGGAGAGAAAGCAAATTGAAAATATTCTTAAAAAAAGTGAACAAAATTATCATTCAATCTTTGAAGCAACAGGTACAGCTACTATGATAATAGAAGAAAATACTATTATAAGTATGGTTAACAATGAATGTCTTAAGCTTACAGGATATAATCCCGGAGAACTTATTGGGACAAAATGGACAAACTATATTGCACCGGAGTGTTTGAAGGAAATGCTGAAATACCATAATCTCAGACGCGAAAACCCTGAGAAAACACCAGATAAATATGAAGTAAAACTTTTACATAAAAATGGTGAAGTTCGTATAGCCATTCTGGATATTGGTATGATTCCCGATACCAAACAAAGCATAGTATCAATTTTAGATATAACCGAATGGAAGAAATCTGATGAAGAATTAAAAAAGAGCGAAGAACGATTTAAACAGGTATCAGAAAATGCCCGTGAATGGATCTGGGAAGTGGATAAAAACGGTTTATATACCTATGCCAGTCATGTTGTCGAAAATATGCTGGGATATGAACCTGAAGAAATTATAAATAAAAAATATTTTTATGAATTTTTTGCTCCGAATATCAGAGAGCAGATGAAACAAGCCGTATTTGAAGCGTTTGCAAAAAAAGAAATTTTTCGGGACTTTTTAAACTGCAATCTGCATAAAGACGGAAGAGAAATCATCCTGTCTACGAGCGGAGTTCCCATACTTGACAGTGAAGGGAATCTTTCAGGTTACAGAGGTGTGGATATCGACATAACGAAGCAAAAGCTGGCAGAGGCAGAACTACAAAAGAGTGAAGAAAAGTATCGTACTCTAATAGAAAATATGGGTGAGGGAATTGCTATAACAGATGAAGAAGAAAAATTTATTTTTGTAAATTCTGCCGCTGAAGAGATATTTAATGCAGGAAAAGGAGAATTAAGTGGTTTAGGATTAGAAAAATTTGTTTCAGATGAAAATTATAATATTATAAAAAATCAAACAAAGGAACGAGCTTCCGGGAAAAGTAGTACTTATGAACTCGAATTAAATTTAAGTGATGGAAGTAAAAAAATTATTTATGTTATCGCAACTCCATGGTATGTTAATAATAAATTCAAAGGAACCTTAGGTATTTTTCAAGACATTACCGAGCGGAAGCAGACAGAAGAGGCATTACAAAAGAGCGAAGAAAAATATCGTACTTTAATTGAAAATATGGGCGAAGGAATTACTATAACAGATGAAGAAGAAAAATTTATTTTTGTAAACCCTGCCGCTGAAAAAATTTTTGGCGTAATGCAAGGTGAATTAGAACGTGAAGGTATTAATTTATTTTTCCCGGGAGAAAAATTTAATGAAGTAAAAAAACGAACGAATGAACGTCGTAAGGGTAAAACAAGCAGTTTTGAAGAAGAAATAATTTTAAAAGATGGAAGTAAAAAGGATATTCTGGTTACTGCATCTCCATGGTACATTGATAATAAGTTCAAGGGGACTTTTGCTATTTTTCGTGATATCACCAAGCGAAAGAAAGCTGAGGAGTTATTAAAGACATCGGAAGAAAAATATAGAAATTTAATAGAAACTATGCCTGAAGGGTTTTACCGTTCTACGCCTGAAGGATATTTTTTGGATGTTAATCCTGCTTTTGTAAAAATGCTTGGATATGAAAGTAAGGAAGAATTAATGAAAGTAAATATTCCCGAAGAATTATATTTTTCCAGAGATGAAAGAACAGATGACGTTAAGTATAATATTGATTTTATTCAGGATACTGAAGTTTACAGATTAAAAAAGAAAGATGGTTCGGAAATCCGGGTTGAGGATAATTCGCGTTATATTAAAGACAGTTCCGGAAAAGTACTCTTTCACGAGGGTATAATGCGTGACGTGACTGAATCTTTACGTGCACGAAAAGCAATACTGGAAGCAAAAGAAAAAGCAGAAGAAGCTAGCAGGCTGAAATCAAGTTTCCTTGCAAATATGAGCCACGAAATAAGAACTCCTCTTAACGGCATACTTGGTTTTGCAGAAATTTTAAAAAATGAATTAAAAGACAAATCACTGATTAATTATGCAGAAGTAATAGAAAAAAGCGGGAACAGACTGCTTGAAACACTTGACCTGATTCTGAGTTTCTCAAAACTCGAAGCAGAAAAAGAAGATGCGCATTACTCAAATGTACTCTTGGAAAATGTGATAGACGAAGTTCTGGAATCATTTGAAGCAGTGGCAAACAATAAAAAACTATATCTCAGAACAGTAATTAAGGAAAAAAGACTTATTACAAAAATTGATGAACGATTTCTAAGACAAATAATGAATAACCTTATCAACAATGCGATTAAATACACAAACTCCGGAGGAGTTACAGTTGGATTATCGAAAGAAGAGAAGGAAGTTGTAATCAGCGTGAGAGATACAGGAATAGGAATATCTGGCGATAAACACGAAATTATTTTTGAAGAGTTCAGGCAGGAAAGCGAAGGTTACGGAAGAAGTTTTGAAGGTACAGGACTTGGATTAGCAATTACCAGGCAGTTTGTTGAATTGATGAAAGGAACTATAGAAGTGGATAGCGAAGTAGGTGTTGGTTCGACTTTTACAGTTAAATTCCCATTTGAAACAGTACCTCAAACTATCACCATTAAAAAAGAAAATAAACAACCGATAAAACAAATTTACACAAATTCGAAAAATAAAAAGTTCTCAGTATTACTTGTAGAAAACGATTCAATGAATCTTGATTATACAATCGCAATATTAAAAAATGAATATGATATTGAGTCAGCAGCTGATGGGTTCGAAGCAATAGATAAAGCAAAAGAAAAAGTTCATGATATAATATTGATGGATATAAATCTGGGAAAAGGAATGGATGGAATCGAAACAGTCCGGAAAATCAGGAAACTACCGGGATATGCAGAGATACCAGTTGTGGCTGTTACAGCATTTGTATTACCGGGGGACAAAGAAGAATTTATTGCAGGTGGATGCAATTACTATCTTGGTAAACCATTTACAAGAAACCAGATTTTAGAATTACTAAATAATATTATCTGTAAAGATTAATTTTTTTATTTTTACTGATTATAGTTGTATTTAAAATTATTCAGTTTAGAAAAAAATACCCTGTGTTATTATTACACAGGGTATAAAAAACGACAGATTAAAAAATCGAATCTTATTTTATTAACATCATTTTCTTAGTATCGGTGAAATTACCCGCCTGAAGTCTGTAGAAGTAAACTCCACTCGATAAATTTGACGCATCGATGTTAGCTTCATAAACACCCGCGTCCAATTTCTGATTCACATAAGTTCCTACTTCCTGACCTGCTGCATCATAGATTTTCAGAGTTACGAATGAACCTGTTTTGATGCTCCATTTAATTGTCGTAGTGGGATTGAATGGATTAGGATAATTCTGCATCAGAGAATAATTATCAGGAGTTGACGAACTAATATTTTTAATTCCAATAGAAATATTGGCAATCGAACGTTTCCAGACTAAAGGAGAAACCAATCCGTTATTTGGAAGCATAGGCCACATTCCTGCAAATACTGTGTTGTTATAGATTAACAAACTGGTGAATGCAGTATCAGCACCAACTCCCTGGTTTTTCTTCTGCCATGTTGCGCCCATGTCGGAAGTCAAATAAACACCATTAAAGGTTCCTGCAATAACATTTGTGCCATCGTTAACAATAGAATAAACTGTTAAAACGGAGTCCATTCCGTTACTTCTATTACTAATACGATTCCAGTTAGCACCAGTATTAGTTGATAGAAATACTCCGCGTTCTGTACCGGCAAAAATATTTGTTGTTCCCATTATATTCAGACTATGAACGTTGAGATTCGTCATTCCGGTGAGGGAATGTATCCAGGATGATCCGCCATTAAGTGAATACCAAACTCCACCACCGATGCAACCGAGAAATATATTTACACCTATCGAGGAAAAGGATGTTACCGGGCCCGAGCCGGGTGCTCCTAATGAACTCCAAACTGCCCCGTTATTTGTAGATTTATAAACATTGTTATTTTGCGCACCGGCAAACATATTTGTTCCAACCGATATTAAAGAATTAATTTGTGTGCTGGCTGGAATACCCGTGGATGAACCCGTCCAGGTCACTCCATTATTACCGGAAAGATATATACCATCATTAGTACCGGCAAAAATATTAGTACTATAAGGCATAATACAAAGAATACTTGGCTCACCTAATCCCGTGTTATCAGCCTGAGACCAGTTATCTCCGTTATTTGTTGAGAAGAAGACTCCATTGCCTATAGTACCTGCAAATAATGTCGTTCCATTGACCGCAAGACATCCCATAACAACATCTTTTAATCCGTTATTGGATCGGGTCCAACTGGCAGCATTATTATTTGAAATAAATACTCCGGCACCCCATGATCCTGCATATAATGATGAGCCTACGGAATATATTGAATATATATTCTTATTAAATAATCCCGTCGATGTAGTTGCTGTCCAGGATAAAGTAGTTGCGTTCGTTGCCATATAAATGACGTTACCAAAAGAAGGGACAAAAATGTTAGAACCAATTGTTGTAATATTATAAATTGTGTTGTTTGGTGATGCAGGTAAACCGGTATTTTGCGGATTCCACGTTGTCCCATTATCTAATGACCAGAAAAATCCATTCTGATAAGTTCCTGCTATTATTTTTGTAGTTCCAATAGCTCCCATGCAGAAAACGTTTTGTGTGAGTCCCATGGTACCGCCTGTCATTTGAACCCAGTTTGTTCCGTAATTTACCGTTCGAAATATACTTGCACCACTCGTACCCGCAAAGAGGTTGCCTCCAAATTCTACAAATGAATATATTCCTACATTTACTCCTGCTACCTGAGGATTTGTAGTAGTTGCAGCCCAGGTAATACCGTAATTTGTAGAAGTGAAAGTTGTTTTTGGATCTGTTGCATTATGATAACTGGTTCCTGCAAACATAGTTCCGGTTGTACCCAAATTAGATAAAGCGAAAACAATTTTGCTTGCAGTTAAAATTGTATCAGCTACGTTCCAGTCATTTCCGCCATTGGAACTATAGTAAATTCCAAATGCTGTCCCGGCTATAATATTCGGACCTGATACAGTTAACGAAAAAATAAATGTATTTTTCAATCCGTTAATACATGGATTCCAGCTTGTTCCGTTGTCGGTAGATTTAAAAATTCCATATCCATAGGTTCCGGCAAATAAATTTGACCCGGAACTTGTTATGCACCAAATGAAGCCGCCGCTTACACCGCTTGTAGGTGTCCATTGTGCATTTGCTTTCTCCGTAACAGGTGTGAAGAATAGAGATGTAGCAATAATTAAGAATATAAAAATTCCGAATTTCGTAATTTTGTTTTTCATAAGTTTTGTTTTTGTTTTTTAAAATTCGCGAATTATTGTAAATTGCTAACTTAAAAGAACTATAATTTACATGTTTTATTGAGCAATATAACATAATTAATATTTTATGTCAACTATTTTCAATCTTTTAAAACGGGAAATCAAAATTTGCAAAAATAATAAAATGTGTTGATATTTCAATTTGATACCGGGAATATTATTGAATAAAATATTCGATAATGAATTCATCATCGCGTATTATTTTTCAATCAATAAAACCCACTTAAATTAACATAGAAATAATACCGGCTTTATACAAACTTTATGAAAGTGATTATAAAATAAATATACCTTGATTTTTAATGACCTACTTTATAAATTTCACTATAATAAAGGGTCTCATTAATAATATTATAATTTTTACCAACTGTATAATGAATAATGCAATGGATCCAAAAATTTTTCTACACATTTATAAAGCTAATTCTCTTCAGTTAATACAAAATATTTTTCCATTTATTTTATTTAAATTTAAATCATCCTATTATATTTTTTTATCATAGGAATTTGTTTCACAAATTTTTTACGTTCTTCTACATAGATTAAATTAATAAGCTCCAAAATTAACAAACAATAATATTTTATTAAAGCATTTTAAATTAATTTTTCAAATATTTTCTAAATAAAAGAAAAGAGGATAAAAGAATGAGGAAGTTAATTACACATCTAAATGTTGCGACAACTCACGTCGGTTTTAATTTAAAAAATTTCATAATTGCTTTGTTCGTTTTATTTGCATTTACTGCAAGCACATTTGCACAAACTCCCCAGTATTATAATTTAAATAACGGGACAAGTGCCAACTCGTTCCCGTTTAATATGGCTGCGGGTAAAGCGACAAATTATCTATTCCTTGCAGGCGATTTTGTTAATCCAACACCACTTCCAACGGGTCAAATGATTACCAAAGTTTATTTCCGCACAGCATCAACCGCTAGCCCATCATTTACAAATCTACAGATTCTGTTGGCTCAGGATGTAATAACTACGCTAACTTCGGGCGTTTTTTATCCGGGTCCCTATGATACTGTATTTGTAAAAGATACAACTCTTTCAGGTACAACCGGAGGATGGATGGGTGTGCAATTAAGACATCCTTTCCCGTATGATCCTGCAAAAAGCTTAATTATATTTGTAGGTCAGTGTGGTTATACCGGTACGGGAGTAACAATTTATAATACTTTGACAACCGGCATTCGCAGAGTTTGGTCTGTTGGCGGCTGTCCTTTTGCTCCTTATGCAAGCGGTGATGCCAGTACATTAAATTTCGGAGTGGATGTCGTTCCGGCACCGACGGCACCTATTGCACCTGTGTTATTCTATCCTGCAAATAATGCTATCGGCACTGAAATAACTCCGACATTTGTTTGGTATAAACCGGCAACCGCAACCGGTTATTGGTGGCAATTAGTAACTGATACTACAAGCATGGCAAATCTACAAAACGATTCGACATTAACCGATTCAACTAAAGCTGTATCTGGATTAACTACACTTACCGATTATTATTGGAGAGTAAAAGGTAAAAACAATGTTGGCTGGGGAAGTTTCTCAGGCTGGTTCAAATTTACTACTCAGGGAGTATTTTATTATAATAGTAATGTAGGTGCTAATGCTAATTCATTCCCATTTAATCAGCCGGCCGGAAAAATGGTTCAGTGGCTTGCTCTTTCAGGAGAAATAAATCAACCGTCAAGTGCTCCATATGGTTACATAACAAATTTTGCGGTCAGGATAGCAACGGGATATCCTTTAGCCTCGACTACTTATCAATCATTTAAAATAATTTTAGGCCAAACAAACATCACATCATTAACGTCAGGTACTTTCTATACAGGTACGATGGATACTGTTTATTCACGGGCGAGTGTGACTTTCGGAGCCTCTGCTGATACATGGTTGCAGTTTACATTAGACCATCCAACTTTGTATAACCCGGCTCTAAGTTTGGTAATACAGATAGAGCAATGCGGAGCTCCGGGTGTTACCGGCTATAGTCTTGGCCATGTAAATCTTACTGGTAATCGAAGAATCTGGTCAGTCGGAGGTTGTCCATTTGCTGCATATGCAAGTGCAGGAGTAAATGTTTTGGAATTCGGTGTAAATATTTCTCCGGTTTCAGGTGTTGTTCCTATTACATCGCAGATACCGACTCAATACAGGCTTGAACAAAACTATCCGAATCCGTTCAACCCGGTAACAAAGATTAATTTTGAAATTCCGAAAACGGGATTCGTTTCGTTGAAGGTTTATAATGTACTCGGTAGAGAAGTTGCGAATCTTGTCAATACTGTTAAAAACGCCGGTAATTATAGCGTAGATTTTGATGGTACAAATCTATCAAGTGGCGTTTATTTCTATAAACTTGAATCAAACGGATTTGTCGATACTAAAAAGATGATGTTGATAAAATAATTTGCTGATGAAGTAACAAAATTATAAAGCCTTTTGATTGAAAAATCAAAAGGCTTTTTTTATTTTATAAATTTGATATAAAATTGTAACAGGTCTAAAAAACTACATTAGCTCCAATTCCATTATTAAGTAAATCAGGAGTTAATGATATTTTTATTTCCTTTTTATTAGAAATATTTTTAATCTTATTGTAAATCATTATTGAGCTTTTACCGCTGAAATAACCTATACACGCTCCTACGAATATATCTGATGCCCAATGTGTATGTTCGGTTGTCCTTGAAATACCGACAGCCATTGCAAGGGAATACGCAATTACAGGCACATATAATGTAGAATTATATTGCTCGGCAAAAACAGTCGCTATTGAAAATGCAAAAGATGTGTGACCTGAAGGAAAGGCATCATAAGAAGATACGGACAAATTTCGTTTATTTTTAATTTCCAAAAATATACCATACCATTTACCACCCGCGCGATCAGAATATTGATAAGTAGCACTTGGTCTTTCTCTTCCAAAAATTAATTTTCCTAATCTTGTCCATATTGTTGAATATACAATTGATTCCAATAATAATACCGAAGTTTCTTGTCCTTTTTTATAACCGGTCGATATACTATAAGCCGCATAAGCTGCTGAAAGATAAGCCGCGTAATTACCTCCAAAATTTGTTATTATCGGACTTGCAGTATTTATCCACTTATGGTCATTTTTAAGATTTCTTACGCTGTTATCTATTTTTGAATCCAGTGATATAAAACCTAATGTAACTCCGGTAATACCGGCAATCCAATAAATTGAATTTTGATTGAATGAAAAAGTAGAACTGAAGTTCTGATATATATGTGATGGAAAATCGCTTATAGAATATGTAGATTTGTCTGAATTTTGATGATAAGCATATCTGTCTGAAGTTTTAATCATCTCTGACGAAGGTTTATTTAAAATATATTTTCTTATATTTTTATTTATCTTTGATGGATTATCAAATGATGCATATACATTACAAAAAAACAATAGCATTAAAATAACAACAGCAAGTTTTACCATACAGTAGTCAGTTAGTTAGTAAAATTAATTTACACAAAATAGTATAAATAAAACAATATTTCTTTTATAAAAGAAAAACCTGCAAATTTTTCTACTCAATAATCTTTAGGTATGACAAAATCCCCTAATTGATATTATTAATTCTTTTATTCGGAGCTTTAATTTTTAAATCAAATTTAATAA
>PNBM01000220.1:10937-11071 GCA_003135995.1 Ignavibacteriota bacterium
AAATATAAACCGGATGAAAGAGTCGAACCGTTAAAATTAATTATATGTTTCCCCACATCAAGCGTACCTTTTACAAGGCTTATGATATTTCTGCCTAACAAATCATACACTGTGAGTTTAACATAAGACTTTTG
>PNBM01000010.1:0-1302 GCA_003135995.1 Ignavibacteriota bacterium
TGGGGGCAGGAGCAACATAATAAATTTCGTCATGTTGAAAATAATATAGGTATGTTAACTTGTATATTTAGACGGGATACTATTTTAAAATTTCAATTTGATCTCTCTCCACGTGGTTTGCTCGATGATTCCGATTTGGAATACAGATTAAAGAAAAATGGATATAAGTTCGGCACATCAAGCGCAATTGTATTTCATCCTCATAGAGCTACATTTAAAGAATTTGTTAAACGAAGGTTTAAAGTTGGTCGAGGGATGAGTCGCTTTATTCGCAAGAATGGGCCGTGGCACAAATCTGTCTGGCCGCCTCTTCATATGTGTTATTGGATTGGAATTAGCTTGATTAAAGGTAAACCCAANNATATCCGTCATGCCGAAGTATTTCAATTCTTTTATTTCAATTCTCAAATTACATAGTAATCCAGAATCTGCTTGGCATAATTTCACGGCAATTCTGAAACACCCGTTATTATATATCAGAGTATGCACGCATGTAGAAGGATTAATCGATCATTATACGGGCTCTCTTCTCTATGAAACGGTTTTGGCAAACAGGTCTGATTCACACAACATCATTGAAGTTGTGGCATACAAAGGAAAATCTACTATCTATCTTTCGCTAGCAGCTTTTAAAGTGAATAAACGATTAATATCGTTCGAACTATTTTCGGGATTACCCTGTTCGGATCCTGTTCTGGATTCCGGATTTAGAAAAGGCCAATTTTCATCTGATATCAATCAGTATATAGCTAATATTGCTACTTACGGAAATAGTAGCGCAGTAGATTTAATGATTGGGGATGCAAGACAAACCCTTTTACCTAAAATTGTCGATAATGGTTTTTCGGTCGCTTTCCTAGACGTTGATGTATATGAAGTCATGAAGGAATTGCTTTTTCAGCTTTGGAATATTGCCAAAGGTAATGAAATAGTGATTATACATGATATCAATTCCCCTGGTGTCAGAAAGGCAGTAGATGAACTACTGGTAATAGCAAAAAACAGAGTTATTGAAACCCATTTTCATCGAAATACTATCGCGAAGTTAGTAATATTACCTCAATTTTAAATTATTAGTTTTGCTGCTCTGCTATTTTGCGACATTCCCTCATTGACAATTTTTCCACTGTGCTCCTAATATTAGAACATATGTTCGTACAGGAGGACAGAAATATGTGGAAAGTAGATCAGGGGTCACAATCCGGCATTACCACCGCATCTTACACCACGGTGCCGTCATGGTAAACCGCCGAACTGAGCGTCAAAACCATCCTTTTGAAAAATACCCATGCCAGCCTGTCG
>PNBM01000010.1:1350-2595 GCA_003135995.1 Ignavibacteriota bacterium
CGAAGACATGGAACCCGCCGTGATCACTATTACATCCGTTTCCCATCCGGCCATCGCGGCGGCGCAGTACAATAAATCCTTTATATTACCCAGACCGTCAGATGCTCGGCTGGAGGTCAAGCGCATCGTTTCCCGTTTGAGAGTCAACATTACCGGGATAGGCACGGGTGCCCATCTGCATTTAAGCGTACGGGTGGATCATGGCGATGCCATACCATGACCTATGAGGATTGGACGTCAATTGGAGAAAAACTGGACGCCGTTGATGTGTATTCAGCAAACAAATCCGGTATTTTCGATCTTTTAAAGGACGGCTCTGCCCATACATTTTATTTCCTTTTTTGGGCGGATATCGCCAACCAAGTAGNNTATCTGTCGACATCGTACAAATCTGGGAAG
Source organism: Ignavibacteriota bacterium (assembly GCA_003135995.1). Classification (GTDB taxonomy): domain Bacteria; phylum Bacteroidota; class Ignavibacteria; order Tepidaquicellales; family Tepidaquicellaceae; genus FEN-1257. The sequence goes on from PNBM01000010.1 coordinate 1,750, forward strand.
CCGTCGGTTCCCGCTCCACCGATGAAAACCAGACCGGTTGACTGCTGTTAACAAATGCGGGAGATATTTCAGACTTGGTGCTTTTCGTCACTGTCGGGACTAGTACTGGTGTCTTCCGGCGTCAGGATTTCACGGATAATTCCAGTTATTTCACCAGAGATGCCATTAATTAGGGGCGCAGGTCTATACCTTACTTAATAATTAATNNAATTTGGCTTATAATGTGTCTGGCACCGTAACTGCTGATTTAAACTATATTTACAGCCTAATTATTAACTTTCTGAGCGAATTATGATAATGAAAACAACTATATTATAATAATAATGTTGACTTATTTCTCGAAAAAAATATTTATGTACTCAAAATGGTTTGTGGTGATAAACTTCATCAGTTCTGCCGGGATTAAAGATTGGTGTGGCTGATTAAATGATTTGTCGATAATACTAATTTTAAATCCATTCTGTTGCAGTTTAATTAATAATCCCTGGGGATCAGTACCCATATTACTGAGACCTGCCGGCCAAAATTCCATCATAATTTTAAGATTATTGTTCCTTAATATGTTTTCGGCTCCATCCAGCACCAGCCCTTCAGCTCCTTGAACATCCATTTTAATAAAATCTAGTTNNAATTGAAGGCTCGCCGGAATTAACTTTACTTAAGAAAAGCTCCGTTTTTCCATTTTTGTTAGATAGGGCTTTTTGTTCAGACACAATATTCGTATATCCATTAATTTCTACGTTTTTTAGCAGCATCTTGTAATTGGCCGTTTCCGGTTCAAAGGCGTATACTTTTCCTTTTTTACCAACCAATTTTGCAGCTAGTAAGCTATAATAACCGATATTG